>JBJOHE010000044.1:0-24963 GCA_046047895.1 Planctomycetota bacterium
GCCAGTTCTACGGCGGCTGCGACGCGATCTGGCAGTTCTAGTTGTCCCGGCTGCCGGGCCATCCATGGCCCCGGCAGCCTCCGCCAGCCGCGGGTGCAGCCGAGGTGCACCCGGGCTGGCAACGGCCGGCATCCTGCCGGCCAGAGATCAAGCGTGAGAGCGGGGCCCACCGAGACCGGTGGGCCCCGCCGCGTTTGGTGTGGCTACCCCATGGCCCCCGCCGCCTCCGCCAGCCGCGGGTGCGATCCTCGCTCGGACGGTGTTTGCTGAAAGACCCGTGGCCGCAGGCTTGCAGCCTGCGGAATCCGCTTGTCATTGCTGTCGGTTCACGGCTGGTTGAGGCGGGCCCGGATGGTGGGCTGCCTGGCGGCCGCCCCCCTCGAGGTGCGGCATCGCCGGTCATAAGTCCTGCTCTGCGAAGCATTCCGGGGAATATGGGGGCTCTGCGTAGCCTGCAAAAACGGCGCAGTTTTACAGGTTTGCTGTTCGCGGCTAGGTTTTCGGCAGTGTTTTGGCCCATGCGCCCTCGCGGGGTGGATCGTCTCCACCCGATGACCTTTGAGGGACTGGGCGATCCGGAGACACACGTCGATGACCATGACATTCGCGGCAGCGAGGATTCGATTCGGGGCTCGATTGTGTGGCGGCCTCGCGCCGCTCGCCCTGGTTCTGGCGGTGATGGCTGCCGCGACGGTCGCTCGGGCCGAGGCCCGGTGGCTCGACCAGTACGACGAGGCGCTCGCCGCCGCCGAGGAAACGGGCCGGCCCGTGCTGGTGGTGTTCACCGGCAGCGATTGGTGCCAGCATTGCCGCACCCTCGAGCGAAACGTGCTTGAAACCGAGACCTTCCGGGATTGGGCCGAGGACAGGGTCGTGCTGCTGCTCGTCGACCTGCCCCAGGCCGGCATTTCCCTGGAGGAACGGAAGGCCCGCTCGAAGATCTGCGTCCGCTATGGGGTGCGATCGTTTCCCAGCACCGTGCTCGTGGCCCCGGACGGCACGAAGATCACCGCCCAGGCGGGCTACCATGGTCAGACGGCTTCCACCTACGTCGCGGCCCTCGACGGCCATCTGCCGGCGCGGGGGCTCGCCGCGACCGGGACCGACTCGATTCACTCGTCGCTCGACGAGGCGGTGGAGACCGCCCGCGGCAGCAAACGGCCCGTGCTCCTGATGGTGTCCCGCAAGGGTGACTCTGCGGCCACCACCCGGGTGGCCTCGCTGATGAAGGATCCGGAGTTTGAATCCCTCGCCCGGGAGCACTTCGTGGTCGCGCAGGTGCCGACGGCCGAGGGGCAGCCACGCTCGCGGGAAGACGCGGCGGTCGAGCAGCTGCTGGGGGACGCTGACGTGGCTGCCGATTCGGTCGAAATCGTGGTCACCGACGACGGCCAGACGCCTCTGTTCGTCGAGCCGATCGGCGGTGAGCCGCGGCAGGTTGTCAGCGGGCTCCGTCGGTTCCTTGCCACCCGCCAGGCCGGCCGGTCCGCCCGGCGGTGACGTGAGGCTGCCGGCTCGGGGACGAGATCGTCCGCCTGCGTTCAGCCGCGAAAGCGGGAGGCTTCCGAGTTGAGTTCACCGATCGCGGAGTGCAGGTGGCGCAGGGCCTGCGTGAGGACGGTGAGCGACGAGGCTGATTCGCTCGCATCGGTTCGCAACGACTCCATCGCGTCGCGAATCTGCCGGGCTCCCTGCGACTGCGACTCCATGCCCTCGTGGACCTGCTCGAGAGACTTCGTCACCGACTGCACCGGTTCGATGATCCGGCCGAGCTTCTCGCTCACCTCCGCCACCTCGCCGATCCGGCCGCTCACCTCGTTGCGAAACCGATCCATCTCCATCGTGCCGCCCGCCACGGCGGCCTGCATGTCGCGGACCATCCGCTCAATGTCCTTGGTGGCCAGGGCGGTCTGATCGGCCAGCCGCCGGATCTCCTGGGCGACAATCCGAAAGCCGCGGCCGGATTCCCCGGCCTTCTCGGCCTCGATCGTCGCATTCACAGACAGCAGATTCGTCTGTTCGGCCACCTTGGCGATCGTGGTGACCACCGACGTGATTCCGCTGGCCCGTTGGCTGATGGTCGCGAGCTTGCGGGTGAAGGCGTTCATCGCCTCGTCGAGCTGATGCATCGAGGCCGTCATGCTCTCGAGCCCGCCACGGCCCTCGTCGGCGACGCTGGCCGCATCGCGGGCCACCTCCATCAGGCCACCGGTGGCCTCGAGGAGCTGCTCGCTGGTCGCGGAGATCTCCGCCACGGCCGCCGCGATCTCGTGGGCGGAACTGCTGAATCCCTCGACGGCCCGTTCCTGGCTGCCGAGGGCCGAGGCCGCCTCGGCCTCGACGGTGGCGAGCCTGCCGCCCGCGGCCTTGATCCGCCCGACCAGGCCGCCGATGGTGTGCTGCATCGCCACGAAGGCGGCCAGGAGCCGGCCGGTTTCCTCCCGATCGCCGAGGATCACGCCCCGTCCGAGATCGCCCGCGGCGATCGCTTCCGCGGCGGCCACCGCCTCGCCCAGCGGCGTCTCGATCGCACGGCCGAGCCGGAAAGCAAGGAAGGCGGCAGGAATGCCCACGGCTGCGGCCGCCAGCAGGGCCGCCATAGCCAGGCGTGGCCAGCCGCCGGGCGGCATCCAGCCCGCCGCCACGACGATCACTGCGGCGGTCACGGCGGCCGTCGCCAAGGCCACGAGGGCGGCGGCGAGGGCCAGTCTGATGCGCAGCGACATTGCCGGGGGCTCCGATGGGATCGAGTGGTGTCACGAACCCTAGTTCGCGGCTGCCGGCGGGGCCAGCCGGGCGGCTGGTGAGCCAGAGCCTACCGGGGGCCCGGCAGCCTCGGCAGGATCGTCGCAATCGGCACAAGCGGCGGCGTGCCGCGGTGGGCGGGCTCGTGCCGAGCCGAGGCAGTCTGCGGCCGCTTGAGGGTGGCCGCCACCCCGCAGCCACCGATCGGCAGCAAAAGGAATGCCGGGGCCGCCAGCCAAGGCAGCCAGACGGGCGGCCGCCGGGCGGTCTGAGGAACGGAAGTCGAGGTCGATCGAGCGGTCGGCCGCATGCACCCAGCATCCACGAGGAGCCCCCCTCGCGAGCTTTGGAAATACTGCTCCAACGGTCGCTGAATCAAGCCCGACCAGACGATGCCCAACCTGCCCATTTTCCAGGCGCGAGAAACGCCTCAGGCACGCAGCGAGCCGCAGCCTCGCACCGCGTGCGTTCGAAGCTGCGGCTATGGCCGAGGCGGGGATCGAACCCGCACACCCCTCACGGGATACGGGATTTTAAGTCCCGTGCGTCTGCCAGTTTCGCCACTCGGCCGCCGCCCCGATCGTACCGCCGGCTCCCGAGTCGGCGATACATCGATCCCGAATGCGGTCTAAACTAGGACATTCCGCCCTGCTTCCCGCCTCGGACCCCCGCCTTGTGAACGATCCTGCCGCCGCACCGGCCGTCGCCTCCATGCCCGGCATCGACGGGTTTCTCTCCCTGCTGGGCTCACGGGCGTCGCTGGGGATGGATGTGGTGTTGGTGGGCCTGGTGGCGCTGCTGCCGGTGCTGGCCTGGAGCGTGCAGGCGGTCCGCGGCGGCCGGTTCGAGCTCCACAAGCGGCTTCAGCTGTTCATCGTGGCGGCGCTCGCCGTCGCGATCCTGGTCTTTGAGGTGGACGTGCGGCTGATCAGCGACTGGAAGCTGCGGGCACGGCCGAGTCCCTACTGGCCGGGCGGCGTGCTCTGGGCCCTGGGCATCCACCTCGTGTTCGCCGTCAGCACCTTCGTGCTCTGGACGTGGGTGGTCTGGGAGGCGGTCACGCGGTTTCCGAATCCGCCCCGGCCGGCCGAGCACGGTCCCCGGCACCGGCGGATGGCCAGGCTGGCGGCGCTCGACCTGCTGATGACGGCCGTCACCGGCGTGATCTTCTATTGGCTGGCGTTCGTCGCCTGAGCGGCGGGCTGCCGTCGGGCCCAGAGGCAGAGGCCGACGCCGCCGAAGTAGAGCAGGCAGAGCGGAGCGGCGAGGAAGAGCATGCTGTAGGGATCGGCCGGCGTGAGGATCGCTGAGACGATGCAGATGACGAGCACCGCCAGCCGCCACTGCGACACATAGGCCGCCACGTCCACGATCCCGATCCGCTCGAGAAACAGCATCACGAGCGGCAGCTGGAAGCCCAGGCCGAAGCCCACCGGCAGCACCAGCACGAAGCTCATCCACTCGCTGATCCGGGGATCGGGATCGAGCCCGAGCCACTCGTTGAAGGCGAGCAGGTAGTCGAGCACGAAGTCGAAGACGAAAAAGAAGGCGAGGAACGCGCCCGCCAGGAACAGGCCGAGGCTCACCGGCAGGAACACATGAACGAGCCGCTTCTCGTGGGGATAGAGGCCGGCCGCCACGAACATCCACAGCTGGTAGAAGATCCAGGGACTTGCGAGCACGATTCCCACGAGGATCGCCGCCTTGACATAGATGCCGAAGGCTTCCTGGGCGCTGAGGGTGGTGATGCTCACCCGTGGGTCGCGGGCCAGCGGCTGCCAGAGCAGAATCGGCACGAGCCCTTCCGCGTCGAATCGACCGGGGGTCGCCGGCCCCGCTGCGGCGGCAGCGGGCGGAGCCGCAGGCGGGTCGGCGGCCGCATCCGCGGTCGCTCCCGGGCGGTCGAGCGCCCGCGCGAGCCGATCCGGATGAACCTCGCGGAGTTCGAAGCTGAGCCCCCGGTTTTCGATCGCGTCGCGAATCTCGTCAGCCGAATAGGGCAGGGCCGATCCTGTCCAGCCGGCTGCCGTTTCGATGGCCCGCTTGCTGTAGTAGTCGCCGAGCGCCCGGCGAAGCGGCTCCTCGATGAGCCGCACCACCGGCCGGGCGACGAGAAACCCCACCACCACCCCGAGCATCAGCCCGGCGGCCGCCCGGATCAGGCAGCCGCGGAGTTCCTCCAGGTGCTCCCCGAAGGTCATCGTCGATGACTGGAAGAGGTCGTCCTCGGTGGCACCTGGCATGGGCGTGGCTTTCAGGCCGGTCCGCGGGGCTTAGGCGCCATACTTCCCGAGCCGCAGCGCATGGGCCATGGCGAGGAGCATCAGGTGCTTGGCCGGAAAGATGCCGAGGCCGCCGCGGAGGCAGTCCCGCGCGGAGAAGGCGGCGAGGCCGTCGGGCCGGCAGGTGTCGGCCACCAGCAGCGTGGGCACCGGATGCCAGGAGTGGCTCCGGAGTCGGCTCGGCGTCGAGTGGTCACCGGTCACGATCAGCACGCTCGGGCCGAGGGCCTCGATCCGCGGGATCGCCGCGTCGAGTTCCTCGATCCGCTCCACCTTGCGGTCGAAGGCGCCGTCCTCGCCCGTCGAATCGGTGTATTTGAAGTGGAGAAAGAAGAAGTCGTAGTCGTTCCAGCAGCCGGCGAGCGTGTCGATCTGCTCGGCGAGCGTCTTGGCCTCGCCCACGAGCGTCATGCCCGCAAGCCGGGCCAGCCCCTTGTACATCGGGTAGACCGCGATGGCCGCGGCCCGGAGCCGATAGAGGTCCTCATAGGAGGGCAGGGCAGGGCGGCCGGCGAAGCCGCGGAGCACCATCCCGTTGGCCTTGGGCTCGTCGGCGAGGATCGTCCGGGCCTGCCGGACGAACTCGGCCGCCACCTCGGCGGTGCGGGCTGCCGCCGCATCGTGCGGCTGCGGGTCGAGCGGGGCCACGCCGGTCGCCTGGGGGTCGGTGTCGGCCACGCCGCCTGACAGCCCCGGCCCGCGCCAGACCACCACGAACCGGTGCTCCTTCACCGGCCGCACGAAGGTTTCGACGCCGGGAATCTTCACGGCCTGGAGCCGTTCCACGACCTTGAAGCTCTCCTCCGAAGGGATTCGGCCGGCGCGACGATCCGTGATCAGGCCGGCTTTGTCGAGCGTGCAGAAGTTGCCTCGGGCCGCGACATCATCGGGCCCCAGTTCGAAGCCGATGCCGGTGGCCTCGAGCGCGCCGCGGCCGATCTTGAACTCGAGCGGGTCGTAGCCAAACAGGCCAAGGTGACCGGGGCCCGAGCCGGGCGTGATCCCGGGAAGCACCGGCACGCTCGATCCGCTCGTGCCGCGGGCGGCGAGCCGGTCGAGGTTTGGCGTGCGAGCCGTCTCCAGCTCCGTCCGGCCGCCCGGCTCCATCGGCAGGCCGCCCAGGCCGTCGGCCACGAGCATCACGATCTTCGAGGGGTTCTTCTCGGCCAGCTCGCGAACCAGGTCGTGCTCGATCACAGGGTGGACTCCGGGGTGGGGCGGGGATTGGGATGCGACCCGAGGGGCCGCGGCGGGGTTTTGATACGATGCCGAACGCGGGTGGCCGAACTCAACGGTGGGCGATCGCTGCCGCCACGGGCCGTCCTGGAAACCATCGGCGTTGCCTGTGGACGACCATGTGGAAAAGGGCCGGCCAGGTCCGTCCCACAGGCCGCAAAATTACCCGCCTTTCCTTACCGCCGCCACCGCCGGCCGATCGTCGCCCCGATGACCGTCATTCGGCCCCGCCCTCCGACCGACCCGCTCGACCTCGAGGTGGCGGGGACGCCGTGGGAGCCCGGGCTTTCGGCCGACCTGCTCGATCGGGCTCGGGCCGCCGTCTTGCGCAGCCCGGCCGAGCTCGACCTCGCTCGAGCGATGCTCTCCGAATACGACACCCGTCGGCCGGAAAGCCGGCTGTTCGCGGTGTTCCACGCGGCCAGCCGGATCCGGGCCGCCGTGGATCGGGTGATCGTGGTCACGGCCGGCGGGATCGGGCCGGCCACCCGGCTGGTGGCGGCGGCCTGTTGCCATCCCTGCCACGATCAGCTGCCGCGGGGCGACCGAGGGGGCCGTCCGAAGCTCTCGTGGCTCGACGGCCGGTCGAGCCCGGACGAACTCCAGGGCCTGCTCGACCTGGTCGCCCCGCCCGGGCGGCCTCTGGGCCGCGATCTGCTCGACCGCTGGACGATCCTGGCGGCCGACGCGCCGTCCGATGACCGAGGTAACCTCGCCGTGGTGCGGCTGCTTCTCCATGCCCGGGCCGCGGCAGTCGATGGCCCCGGCCCGCCGCCACTCGTGGCGATCACGGAGGCGGGCACCGGGCTTGACCGGCTGGCGGCAACGACGGCCGGAGCCGAACGGTTCGCCGGCGGAGCCGCGATCGACTCGCCGCTCGGTCTGTTCACGGAGGCGGGCCTCCTGCCGGCCGCGATTGCCGGGGTTGACGTCGTGCAGCTGCTCAAAGGGGCGGCCGCGATGCTCGTGCGGTTCGCGGAGGCGCCGGCCGCGGCCAATCCCGTGCTGGCCGATGCCGCTGCGAGCCTGGCCGCCGCGGCGATGGGGCGGCCGGCGCGGCGATTCGCGGTCGACGATCGCTGCCTCGAGAGCCTGGCTCCCTGGCACCGGTGGCTGCGGCCGAGCGGGCTGGCCGACGCGGGCTTTGTCACCCGCATTGCAGGCGGCGCGGCGCGGCGGGCCCGCCCGTCGGACCCGGCATCCGCCGAGCTGGTCTCCGAAATCACGGAGCCTCCGGCCGAGCCCGCGGCCATCACGATCCGGCTGCCGCGGATCGACGAGCACTCCGTCGGTCAACTCCTCCAGCTGCTCGCCCTGTCGGCGGCGGTGGAGGAGCACCTGCGGCGCGGGGTATAGTCGGCTCGTTCGCAGCCACCGCCCCTCGCGTCTGCCACGTTTCCTGGAGACCTTCGATGCCCGTCACGCTCACCTGGATCGGCCACTCGACCTTCCTGCTCGATACCGGAGCCGGTGTGATCCTCGTCGATCCCTTCCTCGACGAGTGCCCGACCGCCAGCATGAAGGCGGCCGACGTGGCCTGCGACACGATTCTGATCACCCATGCCCACTTCGACCACATGGCCGATGCCGCCGCGATCGCCCTGCGGACCAACGCGAGGGTCTGCTGTGCCTTCGAGATCGCCAACTGGCTGGGCAAGCATGGGGTGACGACGGCCCAGCCGATGAATCACGGCGGACGGGTGGCCGTGCCCGGGGGCACCGCCAAGATGGAACTCGCCTTCCACTCGTCGAGCCTGCCCGATGGAAGCTACGGCGGGAATCCGGCCGGCTGGCTGCTCGACATCGCGGGCAAACGAATCTATGTCGCGGGCGACACCGCCGTCTTCAGCGACATGGAGCGGATCGGCCGGCCCCGCGACGGCCGCCGGCTCGATCTGGCGATCCTCCCGATCGGCGATCTTTTCACGATGGGGCCCGAAGAATCGCTCGAGGCGATCCGGCTGCTCGGGCCCGCGACCGTGGTGCCCTGTCACTACAACACCTGGCCGCCGATCGAGCAGGATGCCGCGGCCTGGGCCGAGCGGGTGCGGGGGGAAGGCCTGGCCGAGCCGAGGGTGCTCGAGCCCGGCGGCTCGTTCACCCTGGAGTGACGGCGACCTCGATGCCGCCGTCCCGAATCCGCACCGGAAACACGGCGACCTTCAGCTTCTCGTTGTCGCACCAGGCTCCATCACAGGCGCGAAACCGCCAGGCATGCCACGGGCAGGTGACGACGCCGTCGACGAATGGGCCCGAGGCGAGCGAGGCGCCCATATGCGGGCAGAGATCGTCCATTGCGTGGTAGGTGGCGCCGTCGAAGAAGACGGCCACGAGCCGGCCGGCCACCTCGTAGGTGCGGCCCTCGCCCGCCGGGATGTCGCCAGCCCGGGCCACGCTGGTGAAGGTCGGCTCGTCAGCCGCGGCGGGTGTGTCGCTCATCCCGTCAGGTGTACCATACCCCACATGCCACTCGCATCTCCTCCCGGCCCGATCCGGCTCGTCGTGCTCGATATCGACGGCACGGTGACCGACGCCGAGCATCGCGTGACCCCCGCCGCCCGCGAGTCGGTGGATCGGATGCGGGCCGCCGGCGTGCGGGTGATGCTGGCGACGGGCCGCCGGTACCGTGACGCCCTCCCGATCGCCGAGGCGCTCGCGATCGCCGAGCCGCTCGTCACCGCCTCAGGCGGCCTCGTGAAGCGGCCGACGGACCACGCCACGCTCCACCGGGCCCGGTTCGCCGCCGGGGTGCTCGAGGGCGTGCTGGCGGCGATCGTGGCCGCGGGCCACGAGCCGGTGGTCTACACCGACAGCTTCGCCTCCGGCTACGACTTCCACTGTCGCAGCCTGCCCGATCCGTCCGCCACCGGGAGCGGCTTCGCCGAGTATCTCGAGCGGAATCGCAACCTCGCGTACGTCGCGGCTGACCTCGACCGCCGGCCGCCGGCCGAGGCGTTCGCCGGCTTCGCCATGGGGAGCCAGCCGGCGATGCAGCATCTCGAGGCCGATCTCGACCGGCAGTTCCCCGGGCTGTTGTCGCTGCACACGATTCGCAGCCCTCGCTACTCCGACTGGCTCTGCGAGATCGCGCCGGCCGGCGTGACGAAGTGGACGGGCGTGGCGTCGTTGGCCGCGGCCTGGGGCATCCGCGGCGACGAGATCTGCGCCGTGGGCGACGACGTCAACGACCTGCCGATGGTCCGGGCGGCGGGGCTCGGGATCGCGATGGGCAACGGCCGGCCGGAGCTCCACGCGGCGGCCGACCGGATCGTCGGCTCGCACGAGGCGGAAGGCATGCGGGACGTCGCCGAACTCGTGCTCGCCAGCCTTGCCTAACCTGTCAGGCCGTCGCTGCGGCGATCCGCCATCATTCCCAGCTTGCCGCCCTTTGCCCGGCGGCCTGGGATGCGGCTTGTGACGTCCGCCGCCGCCCTCTATACGTCGCGGCCTGTGAATGCCGGGGCCATCGCCCGGCCCAGCCCCCTTCGCTCACGAGCCGGCGCCCCCGGACTGCCATGGATCTCAAGCTCCATCGACCGCAGTCGGTCTGCAGCCGCACGGGTCGCGGCCTCGCGGCGGGGGAGTCCTTCTTCTCGGCACTGGTTCGCGGACCGGACGGGCTCGGCCGCATCGACGTGGCCGCTGAGGCCTGGGATGGGCCGCCGGATGGAGCGGTCGCCTGGTGGAAGTCGGTTTGTCCCGCCCCCTCTGCGGCCGGCCCGACGCTCGCCCCCGTCGACGTTCTGCTCGATGCCCTCGAGGGCCTGGAGGGCGACGCGAGCAACGGGGGCGTGCGGTATCTGCTCGCGTTGCAGCTCGCGCGGCGACGGGTCTTGAAGCTCGAGGGGTCGGGTGACGACGGCAGCGACGCGGTGATCTTCAGCTGCCGCCGCCGGGACAGCGAGTATCGAATCGAGCCGGTCGATGCATCCGTTCTGGCCGACCCGCAGGTCGCGGCTCGGCTGACCGGGCTCCTCTGGTCGGGAGAGGCGGCATGATGAGGGCGTCATCCTCGACCTCTTCGCTCGGCTCCGCGCCGCTCTCTCGCGGCCTGGCGCTGCTCCTCGTCGTGGCCGCCGTGGCCTCCAGCGGCGCGTCATGTCCCGGCGCGCTGCGGGGCTATCAGGTGGGCACGATGCCGCTGCCGCGGGCGCTTCCCCCGCAGCCGACCCTCGACCAGGTGATCGCCGCGGTGCATGACAACACCCAGCGGGTGCGGAGCCTGATGTGCACCCAGGCGGTGCTCGTGGTGCCGGGCGTGCCCCGGCTTTCGGCCCGGGTCGCCTGCGAGCCGCCCCGCCGATTCCGGCTCCAGGCCCAGACCTCGCTGACCGGGCCCGAACTCGACATCGGCAGCAACGACGACCTCTTCTGGCTCTGGCTGCGGCAGCATCAGCCACCGATCATCGCCTTCTGTCGCCACGAACAATACGCCCAGTCCCAGGCCCGCCGGCTGCTGCCGATCCGGGCCGACTGGATGCCGGAGCTGCTCGGCCTCGTGAGCTTTCGCCCCGAGGATGCCCACGACGGTCCCTATCCTCAGGCCGACGGCCGGCTCGAGATCCGCAGCCGGATCGACTCGGGCGACGGCGAACTGCTCAAGTCGACGATCCTCGACGGCACCACCGGCCTCGTGGCCGAACAGCATCTGTTCACGGTCGCCGGCGAGCGGCTGGCAAGCGTCCGGACCTCCCGCCATCGGGTCGATCCCCCGTCCGGTGCGGCGGTGCCCCATCTCGTCGAGGTCTCTTGGCCCGCCTCGGGCGTGGATTTCAAGCTCGAGCTGGCGACGATCACCATCAATGGTGCAAGCCCCGATCCGACCCAGCTCTGGCAGATGCCGGCCTATCCCGGGTATGAGCCGATCGATCTGGCCGATCCCTCGATCGTCATCGGCCCGCCGGCGGAATGACCGCCGCTATTCGTGCGGCTCCGCCGCGAGCCGGCGGAGCTTGGCCCGGGCCCGGGAGAGGGCCGGGCCGATCGAGCCCAAGGGCAGTCCGGTGGCCCGGCTGATCTCGCCGTAGCTGCGGGCTTCGAGATGGTGCAGCCGCACGAGCCGGGCTTCATCGCGATCGAGCCGGCCGAGGAGCGCCTCCACCTCCTCGCGATCGTCGAGCCGCACCCGCTCCTGCAGCGGCAGTGCATCGGGGGGCGGATGGCCCGGGGGCGGCGGCTGGTGCTGCCGCAGCCAGCGAAGGCTCACCCGGCGGGCGACGACCGTCAGGTAGGTTGCCAGGCTCGCCCGGCCGGCAAAACCGCGGAGCGCCGCCCCGCGATTGGCGAGGCAGGC
This sequence comes from Planctomycetota bacterium, assembly GCA_046047895.1. GTDB lineage: Bacteria > Planctomycetota > Planctomycetia > Pirellulales > UBA1268 > QWPN01. The sequence continues at coordinate 11,557 of JBJOHE010000044.1, forward strand.
CACGAGGATCTCGGCGACCAGGTCATCGCGGTCGACCACTGTGAGGCTACGGCCGCAAAGCCTGGCCGTGGCGACCGCGACGACGGTGAATCGCCCGGCAAACCGGTCGAGAAAAGCCTCCCAGCCTCGGCTGTCACCGGCCAGGCAGGCCTCGATCAGCCGGCGGTCTTCCTCGGTGACCAGTTGGGGGGCGGTAGCAGGAGCGGGCTTCGACACGGCATCGCCTCTTCCCGGGGCCCGAGCTCCAGGCCGGAAAACCGGCTGAATCCGGGGAATCATAGGGGTGGCCACCCGCCCGCTCCAACCTCAGTGGGCCCGGCTCACGAAACCGCGGGATTCTGCCGATTCCAGAATCGTTGACAGGCTATTCCGACGCCCCTAGGATGCCGCGCGGCTCGCCTGGGATCGCCGAGTCGGGCCGCACGATCCTCGCCTCACAGGCCACGTTTTTCCCAGGAGTTTCCGGACATGACGCACGTCGTCGCCGAGCCTTGTTTTGCCTGCAAGTACACCGACTGTGTCGTGGTCTGCCCGGTGGAGTGCTTCTACGAAGGGGACAAGATGGTCTACATCCACCCCGACGAGTGCATCGACTGCGAGGCCTGCGTGCCCGAGTGCCCGGTCGAGGCGATCTTCCACGAAGACAACCTGCCCGCTGAGTGGAAGGACTTCAAGGAGCTCAACGCCGAGATGTCTCCGCAGCTCCCGGTGATCACCGAAAAGAAGGACCCGCTCTGCGGCGAGTGAGCGAGCCGTGGATCGGCCGCAGGCCGCGACGGGATCCCAACAGCCGGGGTGAACGGGCCGGAGAACTCAATCGAGGTCGACCGTCCAATAGGCGCGATCGACGAAGTTCTTCCAGCTCGCGTACTTCGGATTGCCGAGCTTGATGGCAAGGAGCGGGCTGCGCTTCGGCTTCACAGGATGCCGGATGAGATGCATCCGGGCCTCGGTCGGCGTGCGGCCTCCCTTGCGGACGTTGCACGCCACGCAGGCGCAGACGATGTTGTCCCAGCTCGTCAGGCCTCCCTGGCTGCGGGGCACGACGTGATCGAGCGAGAGTTCGCTCAAGGGGAAGTGCCGGCCGCAATACTGGCACTGGTTGCCGTCGCGGGCGAACACGTTGCGACGGTTGAACCGCAGCCCCTGTCGCGGGCCACGGTCGCAGTCGAGCAGCCGGATCACTCTCGGGGCTCTGAGGTCGAAACCCACGCCGCGGATCCAGTCATGGTCGGGGTCGCGGACCGCCGCCTGCAGGGCGGAAAGTTCACGCCAGGACTCGAAGGAGTAGGCCCCGTACTGGCCCTCCTCGACATCGACCACCTCGGCCAAATCCCGGAACAGGAGCGTGATCGCCCGCCGTACGTTCGTGACGTGCACCGCCACGAACGACCGGTTGAGCACCAGCACGCTGAGGCCCAAGGAGGGGGCGGGCACGGCGATCGCGGACATGGCCGGAAGCCTCCGTATGCAGACGATCCCTGCGGACCCTCCGATCCTACCCGGATCATCCGGGGAACACCAAACCGCGGCCGGCTCGGAGCAGCGCGGGGCGTTCGCTTGCCTTGGCCGCCGGTTGTCGTCACACTTTCTGAATCAGAAGCGTTGGCAACCGGGGCGCCGGGCCCCTTGACCATGTGCCGTGCCAGGCCGGAAGGACATCGATGATCCATTACTCCTGCGATGTGTGTCAGCGGCCGATTCACCTGCACTCCGACGTGCGGTATGTCGTCAAGATCGAGGTGTTTCCCGCGGTGGAAGACGAGCCGTGCGGCTGCGACGATCTCGAGGGAATCGAGGCCGAGGCCGACCACCTCGAAGAGATGCAGGATCTGCTTGAACGACTCGATGACTGCGACGATCCGCGGATGGATCACGATGCAGTCCGCTCGCTGCGGTTCGATCTCTGCGACGCCTGCCGGCAGCGGTTCGTGAAGAATCCGCTTGGCCTCAAGTCGGGCACGCAGCTGAACTTCAGCCAAAACTGACGCCTGGCGGCGGCCGGCGGGACGGGTAGACTTCGGGTCATTCCGCAGTTCCCCACCCGTAGGAGATGACCGCCACGATGGCTGGTAGCACGCTCAAGATCGCCGCGATTCCCGGAGACGGCACCGGGCCCGAAGTGACCGCCGAGGCGATCAAGGTGCTCGGAGCGGTCGCCTCGCTCGAAGGCTTTGGCTTCGAGGTGGAGAAGCTCGACTGGGGCGGCGACCGTTACCTCGCCACCGGCGAGATCATCCCCGAGGGTGGGCTCGACCTGCTCCGCTCGAAAGACGCCATCTTTCTGGGGGCGATCGGGCATCCGGGAGTGGCGCCGGGGATTCTCGAGAAGGGGCTGCTCCTCGATCTGCGTTTCAAGCTCGATCAATACATCAACCTCCGGCCGGTCAAGCTCCTGCCCGGCGTCGAGACCCCGCTGGCGGGCCGCGGCCCGGCCGACATCGATTTCGTCGTGGTGCGAGAGAACACCGAAGACCTCTACTGCGGCGTGGGCGGGTTTCTCAAGAAGGGCACGCCTGACGAGGTGGCTGTGCAGCAGGCCGTCTACACCCGCAAGGGCTGCGAGCGGTGCATCCGCTGGGCCTTCGACTACACCCGCAAGCGGAACAGCCCCAAGAAGACGCTGACGCTCGTTGCGAAGACCAACGTGCTCACCTTCGGCCACGACCTCTGGTGGCGAACCTTCCAGGAGGTGGCGAAGGACTATCCCGACGTGAAGACCGATTACAACCACGTCGATGCCTGCTGCATGTGGATGGTGAAGAACCCCGATGCCTACGACGTGATCGTGACGACGAACATGTTCGGCGACATCATCACCGACCTCGGTGGCATCCTTCAGGGAGGCATGGGGGTGGCGGCCGGCGGCAATCTCAATCCCGATCCCGGCGGCGTGAGCATGTTCGAGCCGATGGGTGGCAGCGCGCCCAAGTACACCGGCACCGACCAGATCAATCCGATCGCGGCGATCAACGCGATGGCGATGCTGCTCGAGCACAGCGGCCAGCCCGCCGCCGCCGCCCGGATCGACCGTGCCGTCGCCCAGGTCACGGGCACGAAAATGAAGAGCCAGGCGGCCGGCAAGATGGGATACGGCACGAAGGCGGTCGGCGACCTCGTGGTCGAAGCGCTCGGGTGATAGACTGCTGCCAGGCATCGGGGACCCCGACCGGAGTGAGCGCGGTGGGCCAGTGAGCCCGTGGCCGCAGGCCTGCGGAGTGCGGTCTTGTGCGGGAGGTTTTCCCCGGATTGGAAGCGGACCACATTCGGGCAGGCTGCAAGCCTGCCCCCACGGATCAACTGGAACCCGATCCGAACAGAAGGGCCCTTTGGGGAATGGACCAGTGGCCGCAGGCTTGCAGCCTGCGGAATGCGGGCAGTTTGCCTGCTACTGCGAGAGCATGACGCGGCGGCCTTCGGCCTGGCTGGTTTCGCCGGCCTGCACAATCTGGATGGCGCGGAGGGCGTCATCGAGGCCGCTCATGCTGCGGACAAGGCTCGTGACGCGGCGGTGGAACTGGACGAGCATCTGCTCCCCGACGGGCCGCTCGCTGTCGAGCGACTCCTGATGCCGGCCGGCCGTGTCGAACCAGACGAGGCTCGCTGGGAGGTCGATGAAGGCGATGCCCTGCTCGCAGGCGGCCTGGAGCGCGGCCGGGGGGCGGAAGCCGACGGCTTCCTCCCATCGCTGCGGCATGTAGTAGCCGCAACTGATCTGGGCCAGCACGCCGTCGCCGGGATGTCCGCTGGCGGAGAAGTCGAGGCTCATCATGCGGTAGTCGGCGGTTGCGGATCCCGGGGGATCGGCGTGCCGCACCGCGATCACGCTCGTCGGTTCCGCTCCGGCCACATACCGGCACCAGTCGACGAGTTCGACGAGGTCCCGGTTTTCGGCTGTCGCGTCGCCGATGGGTGTCGCTGCCTGGGGGGCCCGGCGGTGGCAGAAGAGCATCCGGGGCGGCCCGAGGCGGGTGGCGATCAACTCCTTGAGCCGAAGGGTGGCCGGGGCGTGACGGCGGGGGAGTTCGGCCATGAAGGCAATGCCGGCTGCCTCGACCCGCCGGCGAAGTGTTCCGGCGGCTTCGGCATCGACCGGCAGCGACGCGGCGGAATAGACGGCCTTGCCGTGGTCGCAGGCCGCGAGAATCGGCGTCACGCCGTACCACTGGTCGGCGAGCAGCAGGATGGCGTCGATGTCGTCGCGGGCGGCGAGGGCCCGGAATCCATCCACCGCCACCGCGCCGAGTTGGGCGGCGGCCCGCTGGGCCCGGTGGGCCACCTGTTCGCAGATGCCCCTGACCTCGAACCGGTCGGCGAGCGCCCGGAGTGCCGGGAGGTGCCGGGATTCCCACTGGTCGCCCAGGCCGACGATGCCGACCCGCAGCCTCATGCCTCGTCTCCCGCGGAGACCAGCGGGTCGGAGGCGGGCGGCCCGGGTTCGGCCGCGAGCAACTCCCGCTCGCGGTGGAGGCCCTTGTCGGCGATGTCTTTGCGGCACCAGGCTCCCTGCCAGCGGATCTCCTTGACCGCCGTGTAGGCCCGAAGCTTGGCCCGGGCCAGCGAATCGTCCACCGCGGTGACCGCCAGCACACGGCCGCCATCAGTCACCGGCTGGCCGTCCGCCAGCCGGGTGGCCGCCTGGAAGACCTGCACCCCCTCGATGGCCGCCGCGGCCTCCAGCCCGCGGATCGGCCGACCCTTGGTCACGGGGCCCGGGTAGCCCTCGGCTGCCATCACGACGGTGACGCTCGCTCCGCTTCGCCAGGTCGGAGCCGGCACCGTGTCGAGCCGCCGGTCGGTGGCGGCGTCGAGCAGTTCGAGCAGGCTCGATTCGAGCCTCACGAGCAGGGCCTCGCATTCCGGATCGCCGAACCTCGCGTTGAATTCAAGCACCTTCGGCCCCTGGGCGGTGAGCATCAGCCCGGCGTAGAGCACGCCGTGAAACGGCACCTTGGCCCGCCGCATGGCATGCACGGTGGGCACGAGAATCCTCGCCTCGATCTCGGCCAGCAGAGGCCCGTCGACGAACGGCGTGGGGCAGTAGGCGCCCATGCCCCCGGTGTTCGGCCCCTGGTCGCCGTCGTGGGCCGCCTTGTGGTCCTGGAGCGGAGGCAGCGTGACGATCGTGCGGCCGTCGGTGATCGCCATCACGCTCACCTCGACGCCGTCGAGCCGCTCCTCCACGAGAATGCCGCTGGCCGCGGACGCAAACTGCCGGTCATCCGCGAGGGTCGCCACCGCGGCCAGCGCCGCTTCGCGATTCTCACAGACAAACACCCCCTTGCCCGCCGCGAGGCCGTCGGCCTTGATCACGACGGGCGCGTCCTCTCGCGCCTCGAGAAACTTATGGGCCGCCGCCGCCGAACGAAACTCCTGAAACATTGCGGTCGGCACGTCGCCTCGATGAAGAATCTTCTTGCAGAAGAGCTTGCTGCCCTCGAGCTGGGCCGCCTGTGCCGAGGGGCCGAAGATTCGCAGGCCGGCGGCTTCAAAGGCGTCGACGATGCCCGCCACGAGCGGAATCTCAGGGCCGACCACCGTCAGGTCGACCCGCCGGTCTCGGGCGGCGGCGACCAGCCCGGGGATGTCGTCCGCGGCGATGGGCAGGTTTTCCCAGCTGGCGGCCGTGCCCGCGTTGCCGGGGGCGACGACGACCTCAGCCCCGTCCTGGGCGAGCTTCCAGGCCAGGGCATGCTCACGGCCGCCACTGCCGACAACCATCACCCGTCGGGATTGCGTCACTGCCAGCTCCTTGTCATCGGGGTCGGGGCTTCCATGAATCAGCCGCCGGGCCACGGCGTCGAAACTGCCGGGGCCGGGCGGCCCTCGGCCCGACCGCTTCCGTTGTACCGAACGACCGGCCGGCCAGGGGCGGCTCCAGCCAAAACCGCTCAAAAAACGGCCGAATTCCCGGGCTGCGGAGCTGAGCCGCTGCCCGGCCGGCCGGCGATCCGAAGGGGAGCCGAGATTGACAGTTTGCCCGGTATCGGTACAGTTACCAGGAGTTCGTGAAAAAAATCACGAACTCCTGGAATTCCGGTCGAAACACCTAATTTCATGGGTTTCTGCCGCGGCCTTGGCGGCTCCGGCGGCTTGGTCGGACACCCTCGTACTGTCCGGTGAGGCTCACGATGGCAGAGAAGAAGAAAATGTCGGTTGCCGAGATTCTGGCAGCCGCTCGGTCCGCCGACAGCAAGGGGGCCGCTGTTCCCGCTCCGGCCGAAGTCTCGGAGCCAGCTGCGGTTGAGCAGCCGAAGGCTGCTCCCGCTCCGAAGCCGGCGGCTGCTGCTGGTGGCCGGCCGAGCGTGGCCGACATCCTCGCCATGGCCCGTGCCAAGAACCAGCCGGGAGCCCCCGCGGAGAAGCCTTCCGCGCCGGCAGCCGCTGCGAAACCCGTTGCGGCCAAGGCGGCGGCTGCCAAGCCTGCGGCGACAGCGGTCGCGGGGCGGTCCGGCGTGCAACGGGACACCGCCAGCATCCTTGCTGCCGCTCGGGCTGGTGCGAAGCCGGGGCCGGTGAGCAAGGCCGATGCTCCCGCCAAACCGGCTCCCAAGCCGAAGCCGGCGGCCGAGAAGCCCGCGGCCCGGCCGGTGCCGCCGCGGCCGACTCGGCCGGTGCCTGCTGCGGTCAAGGCGTCGAAGGCAGACGGCGAAGATCGCCGCAGTTTTCTGGCCATGGCCACCGGGTCCTTTATGGCGGTGGGTTTCACCGCTCTGTCGGTCACGGGAGGGCTCTTTTCGCTTGGACTCGCCCGCTACTTTTTCCCCAACGTGCTGGCGGAGCCTCCGAGCAAGTTCAAGGTGGGCTCCAAAGACGGCTTTCCCGCGGGAAAGGTGGAAACCAAATACGTCGCCCAGTATGGCGTGTGGGTGGTCAATGGCGAGGTTCAGGGCCAGCAGCAGATTTATGCCTTGAAGACTGTCTGCACCCATTTGGGCTGCACTCCGAGCTGGCTGGAGGCCGAGCAAAAGTTCAAGTGCCCCTGCCATGGCAGCGGCTTCTACAAGGACGGCGTGAATTTTGAAGGCCCGGCTCCGCGGCCGCTCGAGCGGTATGCGATTCGGATTGCCGACGACGGCCAGCTCGAGGTCGACAAGAGTCGAACCTTTCAGGAAGAGCTGGGCCAATGGGCCGATCCCGACTGTTTTGTGATGGTCTGAGAAAGGGGCGTTTGCACGTTCATGGCGATCGGCGAAACGATTCGGAATTCCCAGATTTGGAAGAGCATCTTCCGCCATCCGATGCCGCTCGATCGGCGGAACCGGATCGTGGTGATGCTCACCAACTTCTTTCTGCACCTCCACCCGGTGTCGATCAAGAAGCAGGGAATCGCCCTCTCCTTCACCTGGTGCATGGGCGGAGTGACGTTCTTCCTCTTCATGGTCGAGACCGTCACCGGCGTGCTCTTGATGTTTTATTACCGGCCCACGCTCGAGTGGGCCTACAACGACATCCTCGCCCTCCGCGACGTGACGAGCCTGGGCATCCTGCGGGAATTGCACCGCTGGGGCGCCCATGCGATGGTGATCACGACCTGGCTGCACATGTACCGGGTGTTTCTCACCGGCAGCTACAAGCCGCCGCGGGAGTTCAACTGGGTGATCGGGGTGATTCTGCTGCTGCTCACGCTGCTCCTCTCCTTCACCGGCTACCTCCTGCCCTGGGATCAGTTGGCAATCTGGGCGATCACGGTGGGCTCCAACATGGCCCGGGCTACGCCCTTCCTCGGCTATGAGGGGCCCGGGCAGCAGCTGCTGACCATCGGCGGAATCGACATGATCACCGACGCCTCCGATGCCCGGTTCGGCCTGCTCGGCGCCCGGTTTGTCGGCGAGGAGACGCTCAATCGGTTTTACGTGCTGCACTGCATCGCCATCCCGCTGGCGGTGGCGCTGCTGCTGGCGATCCATTTCTGGCGGGTGCGAAAGGACGGCGGCATCAGCGGGCCGCTCTGACGCCCGCGGGAGCTTTCCATGCATTCCGACCCCTTCTTTCTCCGTGACGTCTCCGGGTTCCTGGGCGGTTACTACGCCTTCATTGCCTTGATGAACGGCGTGTTCGCCTTCCTGCTGTGGAGGCGCGAGGGTCGCTCGGGCTGGGCGGTGTTTTGGACCGCATTTGCCGGGGCGATGATGGTACTCGCGAGCCTGGCCATGTCGGGCTCGGCCCGGTGGGTGCCGGCGCTGCCGGACTCGGTGCGGACCGTGGTGAACGCCTTGTCCGGGCCGGTGCTGTATTCGCTCGGCACGGTCGCCCTGTTCACGATCCTGTTCGTGTTCCGCCGGTTTTTCGTCCAGCCGATGGTGGCCTGGTCGATCCTCAACGCGGCCCTCGTGCTGATGGGGCTGGCGATGGCGGATCAGAATTTCGCCCTGATCGTGATGAAGCCCGACAACGTGCCGATCGTCGGGCTCGTCTTCCTGCTCGCCTTCTTCACCTGGGTGGCGACCAAGCAGGCCGTGGTCAACGACGACCGGATCGCCCGCGGCGAGCCCCCGATGGAGAAGCTCAACGACGAGAAGGTGCTCGTCTGGCCCGACCTGGTTTACACCGAACTGATCTGCATGATCGCTGTGTCGGCCTTCCTGCTGATCTGGGCGATCTGCCTGCCGGCGCCGCTCGAGGAGCCCGCCTCGAGCGTCAAGACCCCGAATCCCTCGAAGGCACCCTGGTACTTTCTCGGCCTCCAGGAAATGCTCGTCTACTTCGACCCCTGGTATGCGGGTGTCGTGCTGCCGAGCCTGGTCGTGTTCGGCCTGATGGCGATGCCCTATCTGGATTACAACAAGGCGGGCAACGGCTACTATTCGATCGCCGAGCGGAAGTTTGCCTACCTGACGTATCAGTTCGGCTTTCTCGTGCTCTGGATCACGCTGATCATTCTCGGTACGTTCCTCCGGGGGCCCAACTGGAACTTCTTCGGGCCGTTTGAGTATTGGACGCCGTACAAGGTGGAAGTGCTCAACAATGTCGACTTGAACCAGATGTTCTGGGTCAACTGGCTCGACATGCCGTTGCCCCGGGCGGCCGCCGGGGCCGCCTGGTATTCCCAAATCGGCACCGTCCTGCTTCGCGAGGCGCCGGGCCTGGTGGTGCTCGGGATCTATCTCGTCGTGCTCCCGCCGTTGCTGGCCGTGACCATCTTCCGCGGGATGTTCGCCAAGATGGGATTCATCCGCTACATGATCATGGCCAACCTGATGCTGCTGATGCTCTCGTTGCCGCTCAAGATGGTGCTTCGCTGGACGATGAATCTGAAGTACATCCTGAGCATTCCCGAACTCTCGTTGAATTTTTGAACCCCGACTGGCCGCGGTGCTCGCGGCAGTCGGGATCCGACGTCACTCACAACGGACGGCCTACCACGGCTGCCTGAGTCATGCCCGCGACCGAACAGACCTGGCGGAACCTCAAGATTCTCCACGTGGCGTTCGCCGTGGCGGCCTTGGTGCTGCTGGCGTCCACCGTGATGATGCTCGTGGCCGACCACGACCGTCCTTGGAAGAAGTACGCCCGCGGATTTCGGGAGCTCGAGACCTGGTCGGCCGAGTCGCGGGTGGCCCAGCAGGATCTGGCCGATTATCGCGCAGCCGGCTCGGAACTCGATGCCGCCCTGGCTGAGGCTCGGCGGGCCCCGCTCGACAAGGCGGTGGCCGAGGAGTTTGTGTCGCTCGCCGAGAGCCAGGAGGCCGATCGCGACGCGGCCGGATTCCTCGCGGCCGACATCGAGAAGCTGCAGCAGCTGCGGGCGGAGGCGGAGCAGCTAGGCGACGGCGGTGGAGACCAGGCCCGGCGGCTCGCAGACGAGCGTTTCGCCCTGCGGGGCGACCTGCTCGAGCGGATGCGGGACATCGCCAAGCGGGCGAAGTTTCGCGAGGACCTGCTGGCCGGGGCCTTGAAGCTTCGCAAGGCTGAACTCGACAAGAACCGGGCGGACTACGAGCTGGCCGTCTCCGACGAGGCTCCCGCCGACCGGCAGTCGAGCCTGCTGGCGATCGCCGACGCCAAGCGGGAAGAGGTTTCCGCCGCCACGCTCGCCTTCCAGGAGGCGAACACCTACCGGAAATCACTCGAATCGCTGGTCAGCCAAATCCTGGCTGCGGAGGATGAGGCCGCCAAGGCGGTGGCCGACCATCGTACGAAGCTCGGGCTGCTGCAGAAGACCCTGGAGCAACGGAAGAGCAACGTCGCCAAGACGGCCCTCGAACTGCCGGTGCTCGACGCCTTCAACGGCCCGCTCAAGGTGGAGCAGGTCTGGCTTCCCCAGCTGACGCTCAACAACAACTTTCGTGACGTCGCCCGCTTCGACCGCTGTGTCACCTGCCACCGTGGCATGGACAAGTCGCGGCCGGGCAGTCCCCAGGATCCCGCCTACCCCGGCGAGGAGACGCTCGACCTCGTGCTGGCCACGCCTGACGAAGAGGCGGCCCGTGAGCTGATCGACGCCGCCCGGACTGACGGCACCGCGGACGATGCCCTGCAGGCTGTCTATGGACTCCGGCTTGCCGAACGAGGTGTGTTCACCGCGGATGCGGCGACGGTCAATGTGGTGCTGCCCGCCCCGGCGGTCGCCTACGACGAAGAGCCCGACCCGTCGGCCGCCGCCGCGGTCGCCGGACTGCTGCCGGGCGACGTGATCGAGGAAGTGGCCGGCCTGAGGATCTCTGGCAAGGCGATGGCGGCTGCCGCCCTGCTCGAAACCCCGGTCTGGGGTTCTCCTCTCGAGCTGAAGGTGCGTCGCGGCGTGCCTCAGCCCTACGCCACGCATCCGCGTCTCGACCTGTTCGTAAGCGATTCCAGTCCCCACCCGATGAAGAACTTCGGCTGCACGATCTGCCATCAAGGGCAGGGGAGTGCGACCAGCTTCAAGTGGGCGTCTCATGCCCCGAACTCTCCGAAGATCGCCCACGAATGGCACGGGGAATATGGCTGGTTCAACAACCACCATTGGATTCTCCCGATGCTTCCCGACCGGTTCGAGCAATCGAGCTGCCTGAAGTGCCATCACCAGGTCGTCGACCTCGAACCGAGCGAGAAGTTCCCCGAGCCTCCCGCCCCGAAATTGGTCGAGGGCTACCAGCTGATCCGTCAATATGGCTGCTATGGCTGCCACGAGATCAACGGCTGGGCCGGTCCCGACAAGCGGATCGGTCCTGACCTCCGGCTCGCGCCCAACTACCACGAAGTGGCCGCGGCGATCGCCGCCGATCCCGGCCTCGCGGATCTCGGCGAGGACGCCCTCCGGTGGGCCCGCGAGGTTCGTGCTGGCACGGACGGCCGCAATGCCAGGGGCCGGCTCCGCGAGGCGATTCTCGAGGACGCTGCGGCCGGGGAAGAGAGCAAGCTCCTGCCGCGGAGCCATGAATTGGCCGCGATGCTCAAGGATCCCGAGACGCCCGGGAGCTTCCCGAAGGTGGGCCCGAGCCTCCGGCACCTCGCGTCGAAGGTGGGCTTCGACTGGCTCTACTCCTGGCTGCGGAATCCTCAGGACTTCCGTCCCTCCACCAAGATGCCCCGGTTCTTCGGGCTGTGGGAGCACCTCGAGGGCAAGGGCCTCGAGGAATCCGAGCGGTACGAGCCGCTCGAGATTCGTTCGATGATCCACTACCTGGCCTCGTCGAGTCAGCCATTCGAATTCGTCGAGCCGTTTGCCGGCATCACTGCCGAAGCCGATGTGGCCCGGGGGAAGAAGGCCTTCCAGCTCCGCGGCTGTCTGGCCTGCCATCAGCATGGTGATTTTCCCGATGCGACGAGCACCCACGGTCCCGATCTCTCCCGCATCGGCGCGAAGCTGGCCTCCCAGCCCCAGGGGCGGGCCTGGCTCTACAGCTGGATCCGAGAGCCGGCCCGCTATCACTCCAAGACGAACATGCCGAATGTCATGCTCGAGCCGGAGCGGCTGGCTGACGGCCGGGTTGCCGACCCCGCCGCCGACGCGACCGCGTATCTGATGCAGTCGACTGAAGATTGGCGGCCCTCGGAGATCCCTTCGGAGTCGCTCTCCGAGGGTGAACGAGAGGCGCTCGATGAACTCGCCCTGATGTATCTCAAGGAACGGTTTCCGACCGTCCGTGCCCAGGCGATTCTCAAAGCGGGGCTGACGGCCGAGCAGGGCACCATGCGGGGCGACGAGGCGATGCTCGTCGGGCTCGACGGCCCGGCCCGCGACGCCACCCTCCTGCACTATGTGGGCAAGAAGACGATCGGCAAGCTCGCCTGCTATTCCTGCCACGACATCCCCGGCTTCGAAGACGCCAAGCCGGCCGGGGCGGCTCTGGCCGATTGGGGCCGCAAGGAATCTTCGCGAATCGCCTTCGAGCAGGTGTCGCAGTTCGTGATGCACCAGCTCGCCGACGGACACGGCCATGGAGGCCACCACGTCCACGGGGCCGAGGCGGGCCACGGCGGCGGGGCGCATGGCGAAGACGGCCACAGTGCCGAGGATTCGGGCGGTCTGAACCCCGACCTCGCCTACGTGGTCAAGGAAGAAGGGGCCCACGTCGATCTCGAGAGCCTCGATCCCGACACTGGTTACTTCGTTGAAAAGCTGCTCGGTCACGAGCGGGAAGGATTTCTCTGGCAGAAGCTGAGGGCCCCGCGGAGTTACGACTACAAGAAGGTCGAAAACAAGTCGTACAACGAACGGTATCGGATGCCGCAGTTCCCGTTCGATGCCGAGCAACGCGAGGCGGTGATGACCTTCGTGCTCGGGCTGGTGGCGGAACCGCCGGCGCCGCAGTTCGTGCATCAGCCCGGTCCTCGGGAGCAGGCCCGGCTCGACGGAATCGTGGTGGCCGAGCAATACAACTGCGGCGGCTGCCATGCCCTGGAGATGGACCGCTGGGATGTCGCCTTCCGGCCCGGAGCCCTGGGAGAGGGCTCGGAGACCGCCGACTACCCGTTCCTCTCGCCGCATTTCACTCCGCAGCAGGTGGTGACGTCTCTGGCCGCCAATGCCGAAGGTCTGCGGCGGGCCACGCTGGTGGGATCGCCAGTTCTCGACCCGGAGACGGGCCGGCCCCAGCTGGTCGACGAGGACGGCGTGCCGATCGAGGAAGACGACGACGAGTCGGTGCCGCATCGTCCCTTCACGCTCTGGCGGGATGCGCTCGTCGATGGCGAGCCACGAGCAGTGGGCGGTCCGAACCTGATCGTGCCTGAATCGGCGTTGGCCGCCGGTCGCCACTATCCCGGCCGGGGCGGTGATCTCGCCCGGCTGCTCTATCCCGTCGTCATCGCGGACGAGAAGGAGATCAATCCCAACGTCACTCCCACCGACGCCTGGGGCTGGCTGCCGCCGCCGCTCGTGGGCGAGGGCAAGAAGGTGCAGTCGGCCTGGCTGCACAAGTTCCTGCTCAATCCCCACATGATCCGGCCGCCGGCCGTCCTGCGGATGCCGAAGTTCAC
>JBJOHE010000045.1:0-6286 GCA_046047895.1 Planctomycetota bacterium
CGGATGAACCTGTTCGGCCACTTCGAGACCCTGCTCCACGAACGGTTCCCAGACAAGAAGCTCGTCGTTCGCAACTTCGCCCGGCCGGCCGACGAGGTGGGCAGGCGGCAGCGGCCGAGCGACTACACGAAGCTCGACGATCCGCTGGCCGCGTTCGGGGCCGACACGATGCTCTTGTTCTTCGGGTTCAACGAGTCGTTCGCCGGCCCCGGGGGCGTGGAGCGGTTCAAGCAGGAGTACCGCAGCCTGCTCGGTGAACTCGCCAAGACGTATCCCCGCGATGACACGAAGGCCCCGCCCCGGTTTGTGATCGTGTCGCCGATCGCCGTCGAGGATCCGGCTGATCCGCTGCTGCCCGCGGCCGCCGGCCGGAATGCCGAACTCGCCGTCTACCGCGACGCCGCCCGCGACCTGGCCGCCGAACGGGGCATCGCCTTCGTCGACGTGCTCGACGCCACCCAGGCGGCCTTTGCCGCCGAGCCCGGAATGCAGTTCACGATCAACGGCTGCCATGTGAACGAGGCTGGGGACCGAGCCGTGGCCGAGGCCTTGCACCGGGCGATGTTCGGCGGCCTGCCGGAACGGCGGTTGTCGCCCGCCGCCTTCGAACAGCTCCGGGCCGCGGTCAACGACAAGTCGTGGGTTCATCTCCAGGACTACCGGATGCTCAACGGCTGGTACGTCTACGGCGGCCGTCGCACCTGGGACACCGAGACCTTCCCCCGGGAGTTCGTCAAGGTGCGCAACATGGCGGCGGTGCGGGACGCCTACGTCTGGGACATCGCCGCCGGCCGGCCGGTGGCCTCGGTGCCAGACGACTCGAAGACCGGCGACCTTGTCGTGCCGCAGACCCGGTTCGGTGAGCCGCGGCAGGACTACAGCGAGAACGACGAGGAGATTCCCACGATCAAGTCGCCCGCCGAGTTCATCGCGAGCTGCCAGGTGCCGCCGGGCTTCGAGGTGCGGCTGTTCGCGGATGAGACCCGGTTTCCCGAAATCGCCAACCCTGTGCAGCTGGCCTTCGATTCCCGGGGCCGGCTCTGGGTCTCCACGATGCCGAGCTATCCGCAGTGGCAGCCGGGCGATCCCCGGCCGGCCGACAAGCTCGTGATCCTCGAAGACAACGACGGCGACGGGCAGGCCGACACGAGCACGGTGTTCTACGACCAGCTCCACTGCCCCACCGGCTTCCAGTTCTTCAACGGCGGGGTGCTCGTGACGAACCAGCCGCGGCTCCTCTGGCTCAAGGACACCGACGGTGACGACCGGGCCGACAGCATCGTGCACGTGCTCGACGGCTGGGCGACCGAAGACACCCACCACTCGATCGGGGCCTTCGAGGCGAGCCCGGGCGGCCTCCTCCACATGCTCGAGGGCGTGGCGATGAGCACGGCGGTCGAGACCCCCTGGGGCCCGTTTCGAAACTTCGGCTCATCGGGCTGCTACGTGCTCGATCCGCGAACCTGGCGGCTCTCCCACTTCAAGACCCCCGGCTACGGAAATCCCTGGTGCTACGTCTTCAACGAATGGGGGCAGGGCATCTGCGGCGACGGCACCGGAGCCAACCAGCATTGGGACACGCCGCTCTCCGGCGCCCAGTACGGGGGCCGCAAGGGCTTCAATCCCGTGTTCGACACCGAGGGGATGCGGCCGGTGGTGGGGAGCGAGTATCTCCGGACCCGGCAGTTTCCCGCCGACGTTCAGGATCAGTTCACCTACGCCTGCGTGATCAACACCAACGGGCTGCCACGGTGGACAATCTCCGACGACGGCGCGGGCTATCACGGCGAGCGGGTGCGGCACGATCCGGCCAAGAAGAACACTCCTTTCGACCTGCTCAAGAGCCCCGACAAGCACTTCCGGCCGGTCGATCCGCAGGTCGGGCCCGACGGGGCGCTCTGGTTCGGCGACTGGGCCAATCCCCTGATCGGCCACATGCAATACAGCCAAAGAGATCCCAACCGCGACCACAGGCACGGTCGCATCTACCGGCTCGTCTGCACCGAGAAACCCCTGCTCGCTCCCGAGACCCAGGCCGGCAAGCCCGTGGCCGAGGTGCGTCACCAGCTGGCCCGCCCGGAATGGCGGACCCGCTACCGATGCCGCGCCGACCTCCAGGCCCGCCCGCGGGGCGAGGTGCTCGCCGCCGCCACCACCTGGCTGGCCGGTGTGAATGCCGATCTGGGCATGCCGCCGGAGGTCCGAGATCGCCTCCGCACCGAGGTCCTCTGGCTCCAGCAGAGCTTTCATGCGGTCAACGACTCGCTCCTGAGGGAATTGCTCGCCGCTGAGACGCCCGACGCCCGCGCCGCCGCGACCCGGGTCGCGGCCGACGAGCGACACTGGATTCCGGAGGCGGAGAGCCTCCTGATCGCCCGGGCAACCGACCCGCATCCGCGGGTGCGGACGGAGGCCGTGCGCGGCCTGAGCTTCTTCCCGACCCCCGCGGCGATGGCCGCCGTGGTGTCAGCCGCCAACGTCGAGCCGGCCGACCGGTTCGTCGCCTACACCGCAGACGCGGCCCTCGGGGCCAACATCCCCGTCTGGAAGCCCGCCTACGAGGCCGGTGAACTCGCTGCCTCCGCGACGCCAGCCGGTCGGATCCTCGAGAGCGTGCTCGGCCTCGACAAGAAGGCGGCCGAGATCGCGCCCTTGATGGCGGTGCTCACCGGTGAGCAGGAGCGGAGCGCCGAGGAGCGAAACAAGGCGATGCAGGCCCTGGCCGACATCCAGGGAGGCAGTGCCGATCGGGGCAAGGCGGTGTTTCGCCGGGTCTGCATCAACTGCCACCGGGTCTACGGCGAAGGCGCCGATCTCGGCCCCGACATGAACCAGGTGGGCAAGCGGCTCGCGGCGGTCAAGCTCGTCGAATCGATCATCGACCCCAACGCCGAAGTCGACGCCAAGTATCTCTCGACGCTCGTGCTCACCGACGAGGGGAAGAGCATCACGGGCCTGCTCGTGAGCGAGACACCCGACGAACTGGTGATCCACGACGGCAAGGAGCCGAAGACGATTCCGGTCGCCAGCATCGAGGAACGGGTGAAGCTCAAACAGAGCAGCATGCCCGAGGGCCTGGCCGCCACCCTCTCGCCCAATGAGTTTCTCGACGTGATCGCCTTCCTCCGGAGCCTGAAATAGGCTCTGGCGTCGCTGGCTCCATCACCATCAACCAACGACCAAAGCAGCCCGCCCTCGGGGCCGCCGGAGCCTCTGCGGGCCGAGCCCGGCCCGCAGACTCAACCCGGCCGCTCTCTGTTGCTCCGCCGGTGACGGCTCGCTCAGCGGAGCTCGACCGGGGAAACGTCGAGCTGTCCGATCCGGGCGGGCCGATCGGTCTCGGGCGTCGCCACTGCCGAGGCGGGAACGACGTGACTTTCGCCCGCCGCCCCGCGGGGCTCGAGCAGTTTTTCCATGTCGGCGACCCGCAGCCGCACCGCGGCCGGCATTCTGCCTCGATCCTCGAGGGAGTCGATCGCTCCCTGAAACACGACCCGGCCCGACGGATCGGTGACTGTGAGCAGCGTGTCGGCGGCGCGGCTGAGCCTGATCTGGAAGTCGGGATCGTTCCGCACGAGCGTCTCCGCCGCGAGTTCCCGCATCCGCCCGTCGGAGCCGGCCGGCCGCGGTGCCGGGGCGATCAGCGCCAGCGACGAAGCCGTCGGTCGCAGACCGGTGGGGCGGGCGGGCTCGACGGCCCTGGTGGCCGGGCGGACCGTGTCGTGCGCCTGGGCCTGGGCCGCGGGGCTGCTGCCCAGCGGGATCACCACCTCACGGCCGCCCCGCAGCACCGTGCAGGCCAACGGATCCTCCGGTTCGGCCGCCTCGAGGAGCGCGTCGAACTGATCGGGCAACACCAGGATCTGGTCGTCGAGCCGCACGAGCACGTCATGCTGCAGGAAGCCGGCGCGGGCAGCGGCGGAACCGGGCCGCACCTGGTCGGCCACGAGGCCCGCCCCGCGGCCGATCCCGAGCTGCCGGCGGAGCACGGCCGTGGCCCGGGAGAGCGTCACGCCCAACCCCTGAGCCGAGGCCGGCGGCGTGGCGATCTCGGCGACCGACTGGAGATGGGCCCGCGGCCTGGCCGCCGGCTCGGCAGCAGCAGTCGACGCCCCAGCGATGGCCAGAAGGCCGGCCACACACAGTTGGAATGGATCCGACACCTGGACAGGTCGTGACGTCATGAGAGTCTTGCCGCAGGGAGATGCATGCGGTTGGCTTCCCCGACCAGGGCGAAACCGCCGGCCATGCGCGTCGCTCGGGAGCGGGTTGTGACGGTTTTCGGCAGGCCACGCCAGACGAAAACCGCCGCCGGTCCGCCCCCGTGGAAACTGGGCAAAAGACGGAATCCGGCGATGCGCCGTCGACCACGCACCAGGGGGGAGCCCGCGAGGGGAGGGCGAGCGGAGCGCCGGCCGACGGCCGCTTCGTGTGGGGCGGTTTCTCCAACCGATACATCCGGTGGTTCGACGGTCTGCGGGCAGTCCGCGCGGTCGGCCAGCACACGCTCACCTGGGGGTTTCCACGATGACGATTCGCACGCTTCAGGCCGCCGCTCTGTCGCTCGCTTCCCTCTGCCTGCTCTGGGGCGGGATGTCGACCGCCGCCGCCGCTCCTGGCTGGCGACTCGGCAAGCTGCTCAGCGGCACGGCCAACCAGCCAAGCGGGAAGGTCGCCGGCCCGGTGCCCGACCGGCCGCCGCTCGTGCCCGGCACCGGCACGCTGGTGAAAAACGTCGTCGACGACTTCGAGGCCGAAACCTGGAAGTGGAACTACAACCACCCCAAGAGCTCCGAGGAGCAGGACAAGCGGATGCGGGGACCGCTCGGCAAGAGCTCCAACGGCCGCTGGTTCGAGGGCCCGAAGCGAGGCACGCCCGACGTGGTCAAGCGGGTGGAGCTGCCCGCCCCAGGTCTCGAGGGCAGCGGCCACGGCCTGCTCTTGGCCACGCTCCATGCCGGCGTGCCCGGCCGGGTGAGCTACGAGATGCAGCAGGATGATTTCGTGTTCAACCTCGGCAAATTCGCCGGCCGGGGCATGTCGGTGGCCGATAGCCCGAGCGTGGTGGTGCGGGTCTACATGCCCCCCTTTGAACAGTGGGAAAACCGCACCGGGCCGAGCTTTGGCTTCCGGGCCGGCTGCTACACCCACGCGATCATCACCGGCGACGATCATCCCGACGAAGGCCGGTATGGGCTCGAGGAATACTGGCCGGGCATGTTCGTCTGCTTCGAGAGCAGCCACGACGGCAAGTTCAAGGAAGACGGGGCCTTCATCCGGGTCCGCAGCGGCCGCAATGGCGGCGAGATTCGCGGCCCCAAGATCGAGCAGCTCGGCTGGTGGACGCTCGGCCTCTCCTTCTCGCCCGACGGCGTGGTGCATTACTTCGCGAGCCCCGGCGTGGACGACCTCACCGCCGAGGACCACATCAGCTCACAGTATCCCTATGCCTACCGCACCGAATGGCTGAAGACCTTCTTCTTCAATGTCTGCACCCACGACGACGGCAAGACCTGGAGCACCCCCTGGGTGATCGACGACCCGCAGGTGTTCTTCGTCAAGCGGCAGCAGATGGCCGAGAACCCGACGCCGACGAAGCGGTAGCCGCAGGTGATCCGCATCCGACCGGGCGGATTCAATCGCCGTGCTCGTCCACCCACGTTCGGGGCTGCGGGCAGTCCTTCACAACCGTCCCCTGGGCCGCTGCCGACCAAGAACCTGACCACGGAAGGAAATCGGCGGCGTTCTAACGGGCGGTGCGGGTGAAGCTGCAGGCGGCGGGCAGGAGCCCCGCGAGTGCGTCGTCGCGGCCCTCGCACTGCATCACGAACCCGTCAGGGCCGTCGGGCACGAGCCGGCAGCGGGCCTCGTGGCCTGCGTCGGCGCCGCGGCCTTCGACGAGCAGGCTCCAGCCTTCACCTTCCTGCTGCCAGGTCACATCGGCGAAGCGACCGTCTTTGGAAAAGATCCATGAGCGGATGGATTCCCGGTCGGGATCCCAGCCGATGAGTTCGGTCAGTTCAGCCGGTGCGGCCGGCCCGGCCGGGAGCAGGCCCGGAATCCGCGGGTCGCCAGCGCGGGGCAGGCCGGCGGGTGAACCATCGGGGGTGACCACGTGCCGCCGCAGAAGAAACCCGCGGCCAGCCGTCCAGTCGCATTGCGTGCCCGCCGTCACCCCTTCGCCCTCGTCCTCCCAGAAGCCGACGAGCCAGGCGAGGTCGGCGAGCGGATGGGGGCGCTGACCCGAGGGCTCAGCAGCGGCCTCCCGCATGCTCTGAACGAGCCA
>JBJOHE010000046.1:0-12249 GCA_046047895.1 Planctomycetota bacterium
GTGTGGGCCGCCAACGCGGCAGCGTCCGCGCTTCTGCTCCTGGCGGGCGAGCGGCGGGGCGAGGAGCCGACCGTGTCGGTCGATGAGATCGAGGAACTGCTCGAGGCCGGCCGGGCCGAAGGGGTGCTGGAGGCGGTTGAGCAGGCCGTGGCCGCCGAGGCCCTCCGGCTGGGCGAACGCACCGTCCGCGACATCATGCGGCCGCGGATCGACATCGACGCCCTCGACATCGACACCCCGCCGGCCGAAGTGCTCGGCGCCGTGGCGATGGCCGGCTACTCCCGGCTGCCTGTCTACGAGGGTTCGCTCGACCGGATCCTGGGATACGTCTCGATCAAAGACGTGCTCCGCACCTCCTGGATGGGCTGGCCGATCGAGCTGCGGAAACTGATGCATCGGGCCGTGTTCGTGCCCGAGACCATGCCGCTCGACCGGCTGCTCGACCTCTTTCAGAAGGAACGGGCCCAGTTCGCGATCGTGCTCGACGAGTACGGCGGCACCGACGGGCTGGTGACGCTCGACGACATCCTCGCCGAACTCGTCGGGGAGATCCACGACGAACATCGGGGCGCCGGCCCGCAGGAGTTCATCGAACGGGACGACGGCTCCTGGCTGGTCGAAGGCGGCGCCTCGGTCGACGATCTCGCCGAGCGATTCGGGCTCGACCTCCCCGAGGAGCCGCGGGATTACGCGACCGTCTCCGGGCTCGTGCTCGCCGAACTCGAACGCATGCCGGCCACCGGCGACCGGGTGGAGTGGCAGGGGCTCATCGTCGAGGTCGTCGACATCGACGGCCGGCGGATCGACAAATTGCTCGTCCGCCGCGGCTGAGCCGGCCGAGGCACCCAGACCGGCCCGGCCTCAGCCCTGCGGCATCGTCAACGCCAGGATGTCGTCGAGAATGAACGGGCTGGGAAACGGCTCGTCGAGTTGCTCGAGCAGCTTGCGGTAGCGATCGACGATCTCGGCGGTGTCTTCGGCGGTGATCGGGTCCTCCCGCAGGATCTTGGAATTGTCGAACACCTCCCGCCAGGCCTTGAAGGCCTCCTCATAGGCCTCGCGGGCGGCCTGGAGGCGGGCCGCGGCGAACTCGCGGTCGGCCTTCCAGGTGAGCTCCCGGGCCCGCAGCGCCGGCTCGGTCACCTCCGCCTCGCAGGTGGCCCGCCAGAGGTCGAAGTTCACGATGTCACGGTAGCGACCGATGATGTCGGCCGTCTCGCGGGCCTCCGCCTCTTCGACCGCCAGCCGCCAGGCCTGCTGGCGGGCCTCGGCCGGGGCGGCTCGCGCCACATCTTTCCAGGTCACCCGCAGGGCGGTCTCCGCCTCGGAGGCAAGCCGCTGCTGGTCGTCGGTCCGCTCCATCACCGGCACCTCCAGGGCAGCCGCCTGCTCGGCGGAGAGCCCGGCTCGGCGCTCGGCCTCGGCCGCGGCGAACCGGCCGGGCAGGAGCGTCTCGAGTTCCTCGCCCAGCCGCTTGGCCCGGGCCTGCTCGGCCTCCCGCAGGCCGAGCCGGATCGGCACGTTCCAACTGGTGGGAATCTCCCGCATCGCGAACTTCCGCATTTCATCACCGGCCAGCTCCCAGGCCCGCCGGGCGGCCGTGCCGAAGCTGCCGTCTTCTTCCAGCGCCTTGCCGTAATTGATCGCCGACATCATCGGCTCGCTGTGAAAGATGAGGGGCGTGGTCTTGAGCGGCGCGCCCGAGTCGGCGAGCTGCTGCCCCTGCACGAACTTCGTCCGTGACACGAGCCAGTTATCCCGCTCTGGAATGGTCCGCTGAGGATCGTCCCGCTCGTGGAAATCGTCGTCAGCGATGAACAGCCGGCGAAACTCCTGCTTCTCGTCCGACTTCCCGATCTTCTGGCCGATGAACCAGCCCATCCGCCCCAGCAGCCGGGGCTCGAACCGGTTGAGGGCGATGCCTTGGCGGAGGAACTCGATCCCCTTGATCACCCAGGCGTAGCGGTCGCGGAAATCGTCGAACTCGACCGAGATGTTGTAGGAAAGGTTGTGGGCCTGGAAGTCCCAGACGGAGTAGAAGTTGGGCTGAAGCTTCGTGAGCTGCTCGAGCGTGGCGGAGAGATTGGCCCAGTCTTCGACCTTCTTGTAGTGGTTGGCCCGATCCCAGAGCAGGGTCGTGGCCACGTTCTTGAGGCCGAGCGTGGCAAACCGCATCGTTTCGCCCGCCGGGTCGATCTCGCCGAGATTGGCCTGGGACAGCCCCCGCGCCTTCCGCATCCGGGCCAGCATTCCGCCCGGCCCCTCGGAATCGGCCGGCTGGGCCAGCAGCGAGAGCGGCACGAGCAGGGCCACGATGCCCACCAGAGCGAGGAGCGTCTCCGGCCGGAGGCCCAGCCATGCCTGCCGCGACCGGCCCGCCGTCGGCGTGGATCGAGTGCTCATGACGCCACCTCCCGTGCCCGTAGACAAAACGCCCCGGCGATGCAGAAGGCCGCCACATAGGCGAGCGTCTCCGCCGCATCGGCCGCCAGCAGATCGCCGGGAATGTCGAATCCTCCCGCCACGAAATCACCGGTGCCGAGCGCCGCGAGCGAAGGAAACACGCCCGCTGCCACCCGCATCGGAGCCAGGAGCACCATGTCGGCCAGCTTCATCGCCTGCACCGCGGGGGTCGGGTCGAGTTCGAGCGTGATGCTCGTCTGGCTCACGATCCGGTAGAGCGATTCGATCGGGCCGCCGCCCGGAGCGATCGTCGCATCGCCGGTGAGCTGGCTCTGGAACAGCCGGGAGATGAACTCTCGGAACTGCCCCACGAGCAGCACCGCCACGGATGCCACCAAGGCCACCGGCGCCGAGAGGAAGGTGCTGAACATCACCCCCAACGCCGTGACGATCAGCATCGCGAACCAGGCGCCGAGGCAGCCCTTCGCGTAGTTCCAGGCAAACGAGCCGTTGCCCAGCCGGAGGTAGAAGTCGGCCTGCGCCACGCCGTAATACTGGGCCGGCTCCAGACACTGAAGCCAGACCTCCACCCGGCCGTCGGAGACGAAGTCGCGAAACAGATCGGCCTCCTGCACCCGGCCGTCGGCGAGCACCGTGTTGAGCCGACGGGGAATCCGCAGTTCCTCGATCGTGAACTCCCGGGCCACGATCGGGATCGCCTCGCTCCGCAGCTTGTTCGACGGATTCTGCAACTGGACGGTGCCGTGAATCCCCTCGGTGATCGTGCCCTTGTAGGTGCGAAAGACCCGGATCGTCATCTCCAGCGGCAGCCCGTCGGGGAAGGCCGACTCGTCGACGCCGTCGAAGGTCCAGATCGCGGCGGCGGCGGTGCCCCCTTCGATGAACTGCCGGTAGGCCCACTCGGCGCCCACGCTGATTCCCTTGGCGGCGGGCTTCCCCTCGCGATCGAGAAACCGGAGCCGGCCTCGGAGCGGACGGCGAGCCTCCAGCATTCCCTCGGCCGGGCCGACCGTGGCGGCGAGCGAGTCGCCGTCGGGCCGGCCGGTGATCCGATGGCGGTGGCCCTGGGCGGTTTCAGCGATCCCATTGCCCTCGGCGTCGAGCCGGACGAAATGCCGATGGCCGCGGCCGACGCCCGTGCGGCCTTCGTAGCCGATCAGGTTGCCGTCGTCGTCACGGACCTCGTCGAGATTCGCCGTCGTGAGTTCATGTTCGTGCTGCACGCTCCGCACCACGAAGGCCCAGCCGGCGAGCCCCATCAGGGCCAGCAGCACGGTGCCCACGATCGCAAACCCGAGAAAGCGGCCGAGCACGATCTCGCCCGTCCGCACCGGCTTGGTGGTGACCGTCTGAATCGCCTTCGACTTGATGTCGGCCGGCAGGCTGAAGACGGCGAGCACGAGGGTGACGGTGCAGACGAGGAAGTTCGACGCCCCGAGGATGAAGCCCAGGTAGAGCCGGCCCGGATTGACGCTCGCCGGGTCGAGAAACCAGCCGGCGAACAGGATCACGATCGCGAACACGGCGAGCACGACGAGCACGTTTCGCCGGACGGCCTCTTGAATCGCCAGCCGGGCCAACGCCCAGACCCGCCCGGGAGAGGTGCCGGCGAGGTCCCTCAGGCCTGTCAGGATGCCTCGGTAGACCCGGTCGCCCGCGTCGAGCGGACCGCTCCGAGCCGCCTGAACGAGCCAGGCCGCGAGTCCGACAAACAGCGAGGCCAGCCCCGCCGTGAGCAGAAACGTGAGCAGGGCCGGGCCGATCCAGGCCGCGAACTTGGGGATTTCCTGTTCCAGAACCATTCAGTCCCCGCTCACTTTCCGTCACTCGGGGTCGCTGCGGTCGCCCGTGCCCGCCGGCCTGGCCGAGCCTCGGTGTCTCGCACCACCTCGAGGAACAGGTCCTCGAGCGTGGTCGTCGGGTTGCCGATCTCGACCTCCGAGGCGCCGTGGCGGGCGAGCACGGCCCGGACCTCCTCGGCAGCCTCCGGGGAGAGCCCGCCGGCGCGAATCTGGGTGATGCCGGTCACTCGGAGCAGTTCGTCGACGCGGCCGAGTTCCTTGAGTTCGCCCTGGTGGAGAACCGCGATCCGATCGCAGACATCCTCGACGTCGGCCAGGAGATGCGAGCAGAGGATCACCGTCTTGCCACGGGCCTTGAGGTCGATGATCAGATCCTTCATCTCGCGGGTGCCGATCGGATCGAGGCCGCTGGTGGGCTCGTCGAGCAGGACAAGCTCGGGATCGTTGATCAGGGCCTGGGCCACGCCGATCCGCCGGGTCATGCCCTTGGAATACTCTCGGAGTTGCCGCTTGCGGTCACGGGTGAGGCCGACCATCTCGATCAGAGCGGCCGCCCGCCGGGCCCGCTCCTCCGGCGGCATGCCGAACAACCGGCCATAAAAGTCGAGCGTCTCCTCGGCATCGAGAAACTTGTAGAGATACGATTCCTCGGGGAGGTAGCCGATCCGCTCGTTCTTCGAGACGTCGGTGGCCGGCTTTCCGAACACAAACGCGTCACCCGAGGTCGGGAAGATGAGCCCCAGCAGGAGCTTCATCGTCGTCGTCTTGCCCGAACCGTTGGGCCCGAGCAGGCCGAAGATCTCGCCCCGGCGGATCTCCAGATCGAGCGGCTTGAGCGCCGCCTTCTTGTCTCTGCCCCAGAAGTCGCGATAGATCTTCGAGAGGTTGCGGGTCTCGACCACGATCTCGGCATCGGCCCGACCGGTGGAAGTCGAGGAGGCTGCGGGCATGTGCGACGGCTCCAAAACACGCGGCGAGGCGGCGTCCAAACCCGAGGACTCCGCCAGCCTGCGATCCATGTTTTTATCCCATGGCGGCCCGGTC
This sequence comes from Planctomycetota bacterium, assembly GCA_046047895.1. GTDB lineage: Bacteria > Planctomycetota > Planctomycetia > Pirellulales > UBA1268 > QWPN01. The sequence continues at coordinate 5,271 of JBJOHE010000046.1, forward strand.
TGCATCCCACCCGGCGCCGATGGTCGGTGCGGGGCGGCTTGAGTCGGTCGTGAGGGCCGACTCCTACAGATCGTCGCGGGCGTCAGCGGTCGCTGGCCGAACGGCTGCCGGGCGACGCCGGCGAGTCGCCGCCAGGGGCACGGCCGGCCGCGGACACACGGTCGGCGATCGCCACCGCCTGCCGGGCAGCCTGCAATTCCGCAGGCGAGAAGACCGGGCGGTCAGGAAACGCCCCGGCCCCCTTCACCACCTCCGCGGCCAGTTGCTCCCAGCTTCGGCCGCTGGCGACATGCCAGGCGGCCGCCTGGGCCACGGGCTGCGTCAAATGGCCGCTCGCCAGGCCGCCCAGCAGCACCGCCAGCCGGGGATCCTGGGAGAAGTCGGCCAGCGGCGAAAGCCGGTAGGTCATCCGCGGGGTCGGTTCCGGGCGGCCGTACTCGAGGCAGACGAGCGGCACTCGAAGCGTCACCGACTTGCCAGAGGGTACGGTGAAGGGAGCGGTGTGGGAGAGGTTCGACATCACGCGGAGCTGGGCCGCCGCAGCCGGCGCTGGCGCCGATGCGATCGCCTGGTCCATGATGAGCCGCAGTCCGGCTCGGGCGGCGGGCCGGGTTCGCAGCCAATCGGCCGCCACCTCACCGTGATTCGCATACAGGCTCTGCAGCCACGCCGGCGCCTGCCACGTCAGCCATTCCCGAAATGCGAGCCATCGGGGGTCGTGCACGCCGTACACCTCGCGGGCCACCCAGCAGAAGGCGCCGCCCCCCGCCCCGAAGGCACCGCCGGGCTGGCCTGGGCCGCCGACCGGGCCCTGCATTCCGCCGCCACCCACCGTCTGAGCGCCGCCGAAACCGGTCTGCTGACCGCCGATGCCGGGGCCCATGCCCATCATCTGCGCGGCCACCGGCACCCCGGCGAAGGCCGCGGGCATTCGCAACGTCAGCGGCCGCTCGTCGCGGTTCGCGACGACCACCTGGGCAGAGCGGGAGTCGTTGGGGATGAATCGCACTTCAACCTGGCCCGCCGCCTCAGCGGCAAGCAGGTCGATCGAGGCCGCGGGAGCTTCCTGGGCGCAGGCCAGTTGAAGCGAACCGAAGCAGGCCGCCGCCAAGACGGCAACACGCAGAGCGATGACGAGCGAACGGACCATGACAATCCTTCCAGCCGGAGGCGGTTCGGGGCGGGACGGCGGCCGACGTGCCGCGCAGGCAGTCCACTCGCCCACGACTCGTCCCAAGTATGGCTTCGGCTTTCGGCCACCGCCAAAAACGGCCGAAAAATGGCCGGCTGTGCCGGAAATAGCGTTTGGCCGGGCTGAGCGGCCCGACCGCATCCCGGCCGGCAGTTGCGGTCCGTTCGGTCGCGTCCGGGCTCCCGAGTTGGAAGACCCTACCGCTTCGAGAACTGGGTGCCGCGGCGGGCGCCTCGCAGGCCGTACTTCTTCCGTTCCTTCATCCGGCCGTCGCGGGTGAGGAACCCGCCCTGACGGAGCGGCTCGGCGAGTTCGGCCTCGAAGGCCGTCAGGGCGCGGGCGATGCCCAGGCGGCAGGCTCCCGCCTGACCCGTCGGGCCGCCGCCGTCGACGGTGATCGCGATCTTCACGGCCGACCGCTTGCCCACTTCCTCCAGGGCTCCCGCAATCAGGGCCCGATCCTTGATCGCCGGAAAGTAGACGTCGAGTTCCTTGCCGTTGATCACGATCTCGCCATTGCCGGCCCGCAGCCGCACCCGGGCCACGGCAGTCTTGCGGCGACCGGTCGCGATGATGTCATCGCCGCGACGAACAGCCCGGGGCACCGGCTGAGCGGCCGGGGCGGAAGTGACGGCGGCAGGGGGCGTGACGGCGGCTGTGCCTTGATCGTCGGTCATCGTGTCCTCGTGGGCGGCAGACGCCGCCGGGTTGTCGGGGGAAAGGTGTGGAGCAGGGTGTTCGGGAGGGTGCCGTGGCTGCGGCAGACAATCAGGCTCCGAGCTTCATCGGCTCGGGCCGCTGGGCCTGGTGGGGGTGCTCACCGCCAGGATAGACCTTGAGTTTGTCGAGCATCTGGCGACCGAGCCGGGTCTTTGGCAGCATCCGACGGACGGCCTCCTCGATGATCAGTTCGGGCCGCCGGTCTCGGCGGTGCTCGGCCGTCTCCGACCGCAGGCCCATGTAGCCGGTGTACCAGCGGTACATCTTCTGCTGCCACTTCTTCCCGCTGAATTCAACCTTCTCGGCATTGATGACCACGACATGGTCGCCGGTGTCGACGTGGGGCGTGTAGGTTGGCCGGTGCTTTCCCATCAGCACCATGGCGATCTCGCTGGCCAGGCGGCCCACCCGCCGCTCGCTGGCATCGACAAGCCACCACCGCTGCTCGATCTCGCCCGGCTTCGCCATGAAGGTCTTCATCGTCTATCCACCGTTTTCGTGATACGTGGGTGCGTTTGGGAGTGCGTCGGCATGCCGGGGGTGCGTCGCGTCGATCACCGACGGCGACCCGCCACGGCCGCGACACCGCCCGGCAGCCGGAGGCCGGCCGTGGATCAGGGCGATTCGCGAGCCCCGGAGCGTACCAATGCCCTGCCGCCCGAGCAAGCGATGCCGGGGAAAAAGCGGGCAAAACCGGGCCTGGGGCCACGCCCCCCCTTCCCGCCCGCCGATCTGGTTGTCATTGGCGGCGGTTCCGCACACACTCTGGCGATCGCTACGCACGCCCCGTCCGGGCCGTTCTTCGGGCCGCGTGTCACCCGCCCCTCCGCCGCACGGTGGTCATGAAGGTTGCAGTTCTCAAGGAGACGTTTCCAGGCGAACGCCGGGTGGCTGTCGTCCCCGCGGCCATCCCGGCCCTCACGAAGGCCGGGCTCGAGCTGATGGTGGAGGCTGGCGCAGGGGCGGCTGCCGGGTTCTCGGACGATGCGTACCGCCAGGCCGGGGCGGCGATCGTCTCGCGGGACGAGGCGTTTGCCGCCGATTGCCTGCTCACCGTGCGGACCTGCGGGGCATGCGGGGAGGGCTGGTGCCACGACCGCGACCGGCTCCGGCCAGGCGTGGTCCTGATCGGCCTCTGCGACCCCCTCGGATCCCCCGTCCCCTGCCAGGACGCGGCCGACCGAGGTGCCACCGTGTTTTCGCTCGAGCTTGTCCCCCGCACGACCCGGGCCCAGAGCATGGACGTGCTTTCGAGCCAGGCCAACATCGCCGGCTACCGAGCGGTGCTCCTGGCCGCGACCACGCTGCCCCGGATCCTGCCGATGATGACCACGGCGGCCGGCACGATCACGCCGGCGAAGGTGCTCGTGCTCGGGGCGGGCGTGGCCGGCCTCCAGGCGATCGCCACCGCCAAACGGCTCGGGGCCCAGGTGAGCAGCTACGACGTTCGGCCGGCGGTGAAGGAGCAGGTGCAGAGCCTCGGAGCCAAGTTCGTGGAACTGCCGCTCGAGACCGGGGCGAGCGAGGCGGCCGGCGGCTACGCCAAGGCGATGGGCGAGGAGTTTTACGCGAAGCAGCGGGAATTGCTCGGCCGCGTCGTGGCCGAGAGCGACGTCGTGATCTGCACCGCCCTGATCCCGGGACAGAAGGCCCCCGTGCTCGTCACCCGCGAGATGGTGGCCCGCATGAAGCCCGGCAGCGTGATCGTCGACCTGGCGGCCGAGCGGGGGGGCAACTGCGAGGGCTCGCGGCCCGACGAAACCGTCGTGGTTGACGGCGTCACGATCCTCGGCCCCACCAACCTCGCAGCCGACGTGGCAACCCACACGAGCCAGCTCTACGCCCGCAACATCGCCACCTTCCTGGCCCATCTCGTGGCCTGCGGGCTGCCCGACGTGCAGACCGACGACGAGATCTGCCGCGAGACGCTCGTGGCCCGCAGCGGCCAGATCGTCCACCCCCGGATTCGCGACCGCGCGGGCCTGCCCCCGCTTGAAGCCCCTGCCGGCGAGAAAGACAGCCAGCCATGACCGCCATCCTGCTCCCGCTGCTCCTCGCCGACGCCGTGGCGGCTCCGGCCGATCCGGCCGTCCGATTCATCCGCCTGCTGACCGTGTTTCTCCTCGCGATGTGGGTGGGCTTCGAGGTGATCACCAAGGTGCCGCAGCGGCTCCACACACCGCTGACGAGCGGGTCGAACGCGATCTCGGGGATCACGGCCGTGGGCGCGATCGTGGCGGCGGGCGCGGTGGTCAGCGGGTTCGGCAGCCTGCTCGGCCTGGTCGCCCTGTTCCTGGCGATGATCAACGTGGCGGGTGGCTTCGTTGTGACCTACCGCATGCTGCAGATGTTCAACCCCAAGAAGAAGTAGGGCGCGATGGACCAGCACGTGGCCGGGATGTCGACCCAAGCCTGGATCAATCTGGGCTATCTGGTCGCCGCAATGCTGTTCATCGTGGCGTTCAAGCTGATGAGCGGCCCGCGGACCGCCGTCCGGGGCAACTTCCTCGGCGCCACCGGAATGGCGATCGCGATCGCCGCCGCCCTGTTCGAGGCCCCGGTGCAGGAGGCCATCGCGACCCGCGGTGCCTGGCCGATCGTCTTTCTGCTTCTTGCCGGCGGCGCGGGAGCGGCGATCGGGGCCACGATGGCGATCCGATATCCGATGACGGGCATGCCTCAGATGGTGGCCCTGCTCAACGGCTTCGGCGGAGCTGCAAGCGTGTTCGTGGCAGCCGCCGAACTCTGGAACATGGGCATGCGGGCCCTGCAATCGGACCAGCCGGCGACCGCCGCCCTGGCCGCCGCCGAACTCTCCCCCTGGAGCCAGTTCGCCATCGCCACGCCGCTGACCGGACTGATCGGCGCCGTCACCTTCTGGGGGAGCCTCGTGGCCTTCGGCAAGCTCGAGGAACTGCCCCGGTTCAAGCAGCCCTGGACCGATCCCAACCGCCATTGGATCAATCTCGGCCTGGCGGTCGTGACGCTGCTGACGGCGGCCGGGGTCTGTGCCAACCCCGGCTCGTTCCTCTTGTTCCTCCTGCTCGTGGTCTTCGGCAGCCTGCTGGGCATCACCCTCACGCTCCCGATCGGCGGAGCCGACATGCCGGTCGTGATCTGCCTGCTCAACAGCTATTCGGGCCTGGCCGCGGCCGCAGCCGGGTTTGTGATCGACAATTCCGTGCTCGTGATCGCCGGCTCGCTCGTGGGCGCCAGCGGCCTGATCCTCACGGCGATCATGTGCCAGGCGATGAACCGCTCGCTCACAGGCGTGCTGTTCGGCGGCCTGGGCACGACCGCCGCCGCCAGCGGCGACGACGTCTATGCCGGCAAGATCAAAAGCGCGAGCGCCGAGGAGATCGCGATGGTGCTCGAGGGGGCCGACCGGGTCGTGATCGTGCCCGGCTACGGCCTGGCCGTGGCCCAGGCCCAGCATGCCGTCCGCGAACTCGCCGATGTGCTCGAGGCCCGGGGCACGACCGTCGAATACGCAATCCATCCGGTGGCCGGCCGGATGCCGGGCCACATGAACGTGCTCCTCGCGGAGGCCGACATTCCCTACGAGAAACTGCGGGAGATGGACGACATCAATCCCACCTTTCCCGAGACCGACGTGGCGATCGTGATCGGGGCCAACGACGTGGTGAACCCGGCGGCCCGCACCGATCCCAAGAGCCCGATCGCCGGGATGCCGATCCTCGACGTCGATAAGGCTCGCACGGTCGTCGTGGTGAAGCGGTCGCTCTCCCCCGGCTTCGCCGGCATCCCCAACCCGCTGTTCGCGGCCGACAACACGCTGATGTATTTCGCCGACGGCAAGAAGGCCGTGCTCGACCTGACCGCCGCGATCCAGAAGGGCTGAGGGCCGCCCGAGAGCCGACGGTTCAATTGCGGCGGCGAACTCACGCCGTCAGCACCTCCGCCCAGAGGGCGTCGGAGACGAGCAGGCCGGCGCGGGTGAGTTGGATCCGCCGGCCGTCGTCGACGGCCAACCCCGCGGCCACCCAGCGGGCGACGGCGGGGCCTGCCAGCGAATCGAGGTCGCAGCCACTCGCAGCCCGAAAGCCGTCGCGATCAATCCCGGCTCGCCGCCGCAGGCCCACCACAAGCCGCTCGCGGGCCGCAGTCTCGGCCGTCATGGCGTCGATGTCGCCTGTGGCATCCGCACCGGCGAGCGTGCGGTTGATCCAGGTCGTGGTGCTGCGGTGGTTCGTGATCCGCGTGCGGCCGTCGAACCGCGCGGCCCCAGGGCCGAAGGCCTCCCAGGGCCGGCAATCCCAGTAGGCCTCATTGTGCCGGCAGCGATGGCCGGGACGGGCGAAGTTCGAGACCTCGTAATGCTCGTAGCCCGCGGCGGTGAGTTCGTCGATCGCCGCCTCGAACATCGCTCGCTCGAGGTTCTCTTCGGCCGGCGCCAACTCGCCGCGGCCGCGGCGGCTCTCAAACGCCGTGCCCTTCTCCCAGGTGAGGCAGTAGACCGAGACATGCTCGGGCCCGAGCCGGATCGCGGCGGCAAGATCCCGCTCGACAACCCCCAACGTCTGCCCCGGCGCCGCCGTCATCAGGTCGAGATTCACGGCGAGCCCCGCCTTCCGCAGCCGATCCGCGGCCTGGAGGACATCGCCTGGGCCGTGATCGCGATCGAGCGCGGCAAGCGTGGCAGCATCGAGCGACTGCCCGCCGAGGCTGACCCTCGTCACCCCGCAGTCGCATGCGGCCGCGACGAACTCGGGCGTCACATCGAGCGGATTGGCCTCGAGCGACACCTCAGCCCCGGTCACAGGCCGCAGCCGGGCGTGCAGCAGGTCGAACAGCCGCCGGAGTCCGTCGGGCCCGAGATGCGAGGGCGTGCCGCCGCCGAGGTAGAGGGTGTCGAGTTGCAGGCAGGTCGGCTCGTCAGGGGATTCCGCCGCTCGGGCGATCCGCTCGAGTTCCCGGCCGAGGGCCATGAAGTACCGGTCGAGCAGGTCGTCCCGCCCGGCCACGAGCGTGAAATCGCAGTATCCGCACCGGTGCCGACAGACGGGAACGTGGACATACGCATGGCGGGGACGCATGCCAGAGAGC
>JBJOHE010000047.1:0-5204 GCA_046047895.1 Planctomycetota bacterium
GAAAGACCTCGTCGTCGCTGACGGCCGTCTGGAGGAAGGTGTCCCAATTGACGAGCCGCTTCCCGCGGCGGACGAGCCCCCGCGAGAAGAGCCGGAAGAAGGCGGTGCGGACGGCCGCCGCACACTGCTCATCGAGCGTGAACCTCACCCGATCCCAGTCGCAGCTGGCCCCGAGATCCCGCAACTGGCCGAGGATCCGTTTTTCATACTGCTCCTTCCAGGCCCAGATCCGCTCTACGAGCGCCTCGCGGCCGAGGTCGTGCCGCGAGAGCTTCTCTTCCTCGAGCAGCCGCCGCTCGACCACGGCCTGGGTGGCGATCCCGGCATGGTCGGTGCCCGGCATCCAGAGCGTGAGGAAGCCCTGCATCCGCTTGGACCGCACGAGGATGTCTTGGAGCGTGTTGTTGAGCGCGTGGCCGAGGTGGAGCGCGCCGGTGACGTTCGGCGGCGGGATGACGATCGAAAACACTTCGCGGCCAGCTTCGGGCTCGGCGTGCCAGCTGCGGGTTGCGTCCCAAATTGCCCGGCAACGCGCCTGGGCGGCCCGATGGTCATACTGCTTCGCAAGTTCGGTCATGACGGCTCCTGTGGGCCGCCAAGCCTACCGAAAACCGGCCTCAGAGAGCAGGCTTTCACGTTCCGAGCGACGAAGGCTCGGGGGTCGGCGAACGCTCGCGGAGCATCGGGGCGTATCCTCGCCCGCGACGCGACTTTTGCCGCCCCCCGAGCCGGTGCACCATCATGACCGAGGAGGCTCGGGGGTCGGCGAACGGTCAACGGCTCGCCGACTGCGGCCGGGGCACGAGCCGATACACGCCCTGCCCGGTGGGTGAACTCGTGAGCACGTAGGCCTCGCCCGCCTCGTCGCTGCCGAAGCCGAAGATCGGCAGCCCGTTCCAGGCCAGTTCGCGGTTGGTCACCTGCCCCGTCTCCTCGTTGCGGGCGAGCGCCCAGAGGCGGCCGGTGACGAAGTCGCCGTAGAGATAGCTGCCGACGAGTTCGGGAATATCGGTCCCCCGGTAGACGAGGCCACCGGTGACCGACTTGCCAATCTGGTGGTCGTATTCCCAGACGGGGGCCACCATCGAGCCGGCGGCGGCCACCTTCCCGAACGGCTGCGAGCCCTCGAGCCGATTCCAGCCGTAATTGCCTCCGCGCTCCACGATGTCGACCTCCTCCCAGAGATCCTGCCCCACGTCGCCCGCCCAGATGAGGCCCGTGGCCTTGTCACAGGAGAGCTGCCACGGATTGCGGAAGCCGAAGGCGAAGATCTCGGGCAGGGCCCCGTCGCGGCCGACGAAGGGATTGTCGGCCGGAATCCCGTAGGCCTTTCCGTCGCTCGGGTGATCGACGTCGATCCGCAAGACCTTGCCGAGCCAACTGCCGAGATCCTGGCCGTTGTCGAGCGGGTCGTTGCGGCTGCCGCCGTCGCCGACGCCCGCGTAGAGGAAGCCGTCGGTGCCGAACACGATCGCACCGCCGTTGTGGTTGGGAAAGGGCTCCTCGATCGCAAGCAGCACCTCTTCGCTCGCCGGATCGGCCCGGTTGGGATCGTCGGCCTTCACGCGAAACCGCGAGATCCGCTGCCGCCGCTTCTCATCGGGTTCGGAGTAGTAGACGAAAAACTCACCCGTCTCGGCGAACCGGGGATGGAAGGCCATCCCGAGCAGCCCCTCCTCATTGGATCGCCACCAGTCGGTGGTGTCGGGCCGCAGGTCGAGAAACAGCGTGGCAGCCTGGCTGCCCGGCTGGAAGACATGGATCGTGCCCGCCTGGTCGAGCACGAACCGCCGCCCGGATCCATCGCCGGCATGGGTGAGCACGAGCGGCCGCGTGGCGGGCACCGGCCGTCCATCGCCCCGCTCGAATTCCAGGCCTTCCCAGGTGGCTTCGGGAAACGCCGGCACGGCCTCGACGGAGGCCAGCGGCTCGCCGAAGGGAAGCCGACCCTCGGCGGGCAGTTCGCGGATCACGATCCGGCGAAACGCCACCTCATCGCCATGATCCTGGAGGCAGATGTGGCCGCGGTCGGCCTTGCCGAAGTCGGCATACGCGGCAAACTTGCTTGCCGCCACGGCCCTGTCCCACTCCGTGCTGCCCTTGCGGAAGAAGTAGTAATGCTCGCCGTTGAGGCAGACCTCGCCTCCCTGCGGCGCGACCCTGAGATAGATCTGATTCCACTCGCCGGCCGGCCGTGTGGCGTCGATGAACTCCGGCACCTCGAGCCCGATCGAGGTCTCCATCTGCCGCACCCAGCCCGGCACCCGCGGCTGCACGAGCTGGTAGAGCCAGCCGGCCTTCTGCGAATCCTTGCCCTTGGCGTTGTCGAGGATCTGCACCTCTGGGCCGGTCTTCCAGGGTGTGTCTTCCTGCTCGGTCACATGGAACATCAGGCCGCTGTTGCCGCCGGAGACGATCCGGTATTCGAGCTGGAGTTCGAACGCTCCAAACTGGTCGCGGGTGATGATGTCTCCGGCCCCCTCCGCCGTCCGCACGAGCGCTCCGTCGCGGATCTCCCAGCCGGGCCCGAGTTCCTCGCCCCGGTAGCGACGAAAGGCATCGGCGGACGTGCCGTCGAAGAGCACCCGCCAGCCGGCCAGCCGCTGGGCATCCGTGAGCACCGCCGCCTCATCGGCCGGGGCAGGGCAGGGGGCGAGGGTCATCACCCCGCAGACAAGGATCACGTATCGAACCAGCATCGTCATGGTGGGCACCTCCTCGGAGTCGGAAGAGTCTGGCATACCCACCGGTCGCCTGGCTACCGGACGCTCGCCAGGAAGTAGTGAAAGGAGTCGGCGAGGGCGAGCCACGAGGCCTCGATCACGTTTTCGCTCACGCCCACCGTGCCCCACACCCGTTCGCCGTCGCTGCTCTCGATCGACACCCGCACCTTCGCGGCGGTGCCCTCCTGGGCGTTGATCACGCGAACCTTGTAGTCGAGCAGGTGCATCCGGGCGAGCACGGGATAGACCGGCTCCAGGGCCTTGCGAAGGGCCGCGTCGAGGGCGTTCACCGGCCCGTCGCCCTCGGCCACCTCATGCCGCGGGCCGCCGGCCACCAAGAGCTTCACCGTGGCGAGCGTGCGGATGTCGCCCTCCCCGCGGCTCTCGACGTCGATGTTGTAGCGGTCGCGGGTGAAGAGCGGCCGGAAGCTGCCGGCGCAGCGGTCGACCAGCAGATCGAACGAGGCACCGGCCGCCTCGAACTGCCAGCCCTCGTTCTCGAGCCGGCAGACCTCGGCCAGCACCTTGTCGAGCAGGGCCCGGTCGTTCTTCACGTCGGGCCGGGTGACGAGCGCGGCGATGTTCGACCGGCCGGAGAGTTCGCTCACCAGCACGCGGCGGGAGTTGCCCACTGCCTCAGGCGGAATGTGTTCGTAGGATTCGGCCGCCTTGGCGACCGCGTGGACGTGCATCCCGCCCTTGTGGGCGAAGGCGCTGCCGCCCACGAACGGCTGGCCCGGCCGATACGACATGTTCGCCGTCTCGTAGACGAACCGCGAGAGTTCCGTGAGGTGGGCCGTGCCCGTGCCACCAAGCACGGCGTAGCCCGAGAGCTTGAGGGCGAGGTTGGCGATCACCGACACGAGATCAGCATTGCCGCACCGCTCCCCGATTCCGTTGATCGTGCCCTGCACCTGCACGGCCCCGGCCGCCACCGACGCGAGCGTGTTGGCCACCGCGAGGTCGCAGTCGTTGTGGCAATGGATGCCGAGGGCCGCGGGCGTGCCCGCCGCCGCGAGGGCCGCCGCGGCCGCCCGCGTCAACTCCGCCACCTCGTCGGGCAGCGTGCCGCCGTTGGTGTCGCAGAGCACGATCCGCGTGGCCCCGGCCCGGGCGGCCGCCACGAGCGTCTCGGCCGCGTAGGCGGGATCGAGTTTCCAGCCGTCGAAGAAGTGCTCGGCGTCGTAGAAGACCTCGCGGCCGGCGGCGGCCATGTGGCCCACCGTGTCGGCGATCATTGCCAGATTCTCCTCACGGGAGACGCCCAGCACCTCGGCCACATGGAAGGCGGAGGTCTTGCCCACGATCGTCACCACTGGCGTGGCGGCATCGAGCAGGGCCTTCATCCCGGGATCGTCGGCTGCGGCCATGCCCCGCCGGCGGGTCATCCCGAAGGCCACCACCTTCGCATGCCGCAGCCCGGCTCCGCGAACCCGCTCGAAAAACTGGGCGTCCTTGGGGTTGGAAAGCGGATAGCCCCCCTCGATGTAGTCCACGCCCACCTCGTCGAGCCGCCGGGCGATCGCCAGCTTGTCTTCGAGGGAGAAGTTGATGCCCTCTCCCTGGCTGCCGTCGCGGAGGGTGGTGTCGTAGATTTCGATGGTGCGCATGATGTCGCCGGCGGGAGGGTCGGGCCCGGATGCGGCGGTCGGTTTTCGGCCAGCCGTGGGCAAACCGCGAGAATACCCCGAGTGCCGACGGCTCGGAACCCGCCGCAGTGCGGCCGGTTCAATTCCGCGGCTTGAGCGCGACGGGTATGAATGCCTCCGACGTCGCGCTGCTCGCCTGCCGGTTCCGAGCGCTCCCCGCGCCGCCCTCGGAGGGGACAGCCTCCCGGGCCGTAGGCACTCCCTCTCCGGGGCTTTAGAATCGGGCGCCGCCGTCGGGATGCGGCGTGGAGTGATGACCCGGCCTCGGAGTGGAATCGCATCATGCGTTGGCAAGGCAGGCGGCAGAGCCGCAACGTGGAAGATCGTCGGAGCGTCGGCCAGCAGGTAGTGGTCGGGGGCGGGCTGCTCACCCTCGCCATCATGGTGGCCGCGATGGCGTTTCCCGATCTCGTGCCGGTGCTGCGGCTCTTCGAAGGGCCTCCCGTGGCGCAAAAGCAGGCCGCACCGGGCAAGCCGATCAACGACGAAATGGGGGCTTTCCTCCGCACGATCACGGCCGACAACGAAGACGTGTGGGCCAAGCTTTTTCCACCGTCGTTTGGCCGGAAGTTTCAGCCGGCGCGGCTTGTGATTTTCACCGCCCGCGTGCAGAGCCGCTGCGGCGTGGCCGACGCCGGGGCCGGGCCCTTCTATTGCCCGCTCGATCAGACCGTCTACATCGACCCCAGCTTCTATGAGGAGTTGAAGCGAAGATTCGGCGCCCCGGGCGATTTCGCCCAGGCCTACGTGATCGCGCACGAGTTTGGCCACCATGTGCAGAACCAGCTCGGGATCACCGACCGGGTGCAGTCGCTCCAGGGGGGCTCTCGAA
>JBJOHE010000048.1:0-16806 GCA_046047895.1 Planctomycetota bacterium
CACGCCTCTGCCCGCTGAAAACCGCCCGTTCGCCCGCCCCTGTTGCAAATTCGGGGGCGGGCGATACACTTCGCACTCAAATCCTTTTCACAATCAATGCCACCCGCCGTGGGTGGAAAACGGCTGATGTCGCTGACGAAAGAACGCAAGCAAGAGTTGATCGGTGCCCATCGGCGCGGAGCTGCCGACACCGGGTCTGCGGAGATCCAAATCGCCCTTTTGACCGGGCGGATCACGCACCTCACCGACCATTTCAAGAAGCATTCCAAGGACTTCGCCAGCCGGCGGGGCCTGCTGATGATGGTGAGCCGTCGTCGTCGGCTTCTTGATTATCTCAAGCGGGTCGCCCCGCAGCGGTATATCGACATCATCCAAAAGCTGGGGATCCGCAAGTAGGCGGATTCCGCGCCGCGTCAGGCGGCGGATGGCGTTGGTTGAGCGACCCTTCCCGCGTCCCGGTAGCTCCGGCGGAACTGCGGCGGAAGGTCTTGAGGGGGGTTCTGTCGAAGCGTTGTTGCTTCGGCCATCCAGAAGTCTGCCCGTCTGTGTCGATGGCCATCGCGTCGTCGACGGCGGGCGGTGAGCCGTGAAGGAAGAAGAAGGAACGAATCATGAAGCAGCGAGTTGAACGAACCATCGGTGACCAGGTGCTGGCGATCGAGACCGGTTTTCTGGCCAAGCAGGCGGCGGGCAGTGTGCTCGTGTCCTATGGCGAAACCGTCGTGCTCGTGGCCTGCGCCACTGGCGCTCCGCGGCCGGGCATCGACTTCTTTCCGCTCACCTGCGATTACCGGGAGCGGGTCGCCGCCGCCGGCAAGTTTCCGGGCGGTTTCCTCAAGCGGGAAGGCCGGCCCACCCTCAAGGAGACGCTCACCGCCCGGCTGATGGACCGGCCGATCCGGCCGCTCTTCCCCGAGGGCTTCTTCGACGAGGTCCAGGTGCAGGCCAACGTGTTGGCCAGCGATCGACAAAACGATCCCGACGTGCTGGCGATGAATGGCGCCTCGGCGGCCCTTTCGATCTCCCAGCTGCCCTTCCAGGGGCCGCTCGGGAGCGTGAGGCTTGCCCAGATCGATGGCCGGTTCGTGGCGTTCCCCACCATCGACCAGCTCGAGGAAAGCGACCTCGACCTCGTCGTCTCGGGCAGCAAAGACGCGATCCTGATGATCGAGGGCTTCGCCCGCGAGATGCCCGAAGATCGGATGCTCGAGGCCCTCGACGAGGCCCACCGCATCATCCGGATTCTCTGTGAAATGCAGGACGAACTCGTCGCCAAGGCCGGCAAGCCGAAGCTGGAGTATGCCCTGGCCGACTACACCGCCCTCACCGAGCGGCTCACCCGCGACTACCTCGGCGAGCTCAAGGCCGCCAAGGCGATCGCCGGGAAGCAGGACCGCGGCCAGGCAGTGAAGGCGCTCAAGGAGCGGGCCAAGGCCGCCGTGGCGCCGGCCGAGTCAGACTTCGAGTTCAAGCCGGGAGCGGCCGGTGGGATCAGCGACGCTGATTTCGCCCACGTCTGGCACGCCCTGGAAGAACGGGCGGTTCGTGAACTGATCCTCGAGGGCAAGCGGCCCGACGGCCGCGATCACACGTCGCTGCGTGCCCTCCACGCCGAGGTAGACCTCCTGCCGCGAGTGCATGGCTCGGCCCTGTTCCAACGTGGCGAGACTCAGGCCCTGGTCACCGTCACGCTCGGCACCGGCAAGGACGAGCAGCGGGTCGACGGCCTGATCGACGAGTATTCGAAGAAGTTCATGCTTGACTACTACTTCCCGTCCTACTCGGTGGGCGAGGTGCGTCCGATCCGCGGCCCGGGCCGGCGTGAACTCGGACACGGGGCGCTCGCGGAACGGAGCGTGAAGCCGGTGCTGCCCGATCCCGACACCTTCCCCTACACGATCCGCGTGATCTCCGACATCCTCGAGTCGAATGGCTCGAGCTCGATGGCGAGCGTCTGCGGCGCCACGCTCGGCCTGATGGCGGCGGGCGTGCCGATCAGTCACCCGGTGGCGGGCATCTCGGTGGGCCTCGTCAAGCAGAGCGACGATCATTGGGTGCTGCTCACCGACATCATCGGTGACGAAGACCACTACGGCGACATGGACTTCAAGATCGCCGGTTCGCAGAACGGCATCACCGGCATCCAGCTCGACCTCAAGATCGCCGGCATCTCCCGGGCGATCATTGCGGCCACGCTCCAGCAGTCGCGGGAGGCCCGACTGGAAATCCTCCGCGCGATGCTTTCGGCGATCCGCCGGCCGCGTCCGGAAATCTCTGCCTGGGCGCCGCGGCTGCTCCGCACCCGGATCAATCCGGAGAAGATCGGCCTCCTGATCGGTCCGGGCGGCAAGACGATCCGGGGCATCCAGGAAAACACCGGGGCGAGCATCGAGGTGGAAGACGACGGCACCGTGACGGTCGCCAGCCACGACGCCGAAGGGGCGATGGCAGCGATGGCGCAGGTCGAGGCCCTGACCGCCTCGATCCAGATCGGCCGGATCTACGAAGGCCGAGTGACCAGCGTCAAGGACTTCGGCGCATTCGTGGAGCTGGTGCCTGGCAAGGACGGTCTCTGCCACATCAGCGAGCTTTCCGAGGAGTATGTCTCGAGCGTCGGCGACGTCTGCCGGGTGGGCGACGTGATGCGGGTCAAGGTGATCGCGGTCGACGACCAGGATCGCGTCAAGCTCAGCCGCAAGGCGGCGATGCGGGAACTGGCGGAAGCAGGAGCAGGCGGCGGAGAGCCGGCTCCGGCGGAGTGATCCGGCGGCCCGTCCCCTTCGAGCCCGGAGCGGGCGATGGCGGCAGAAGACGAGCGGGCTGCGGCCCGCGTGGAAACGTATGCGGAGTTTGCGGCTCTCGTGGGCGGCCTCGCCCACGAGATCCGCAACCCACTCTCCACGATCCGGCTCAACATGGAGCTGCTCGCCGAAGACTTCGAGGAGACTCCGGCCGACTCGCCGACCAAGCAGCGTGATCGACGGGCCAAGGCCAAGATCGATCTCGTCCGCCAGGAGTGCGACCGGCTCCAGAAGCTGCTCGGAGACTTTCTCGACTTTGCCCGGCAGGAGTCGCTCGCGCCGGAGCCCGGCAGCCTCAACACCGAAATCGAGCAGCTGCTCGACTTCTTCGCGATCCGTGCCGCCGAGGCGGGGGTGGAGGTCGTTCGTTACCTCGACCCCGAGCTGCCCAGTGTGCGGCTCGACCGCGAGACCTTCCGCTCGGCCGTGCTCAATCTCCTGCTCAACGCCGTGCAGGCGATGGAGCCGGGTGGCCAGCTCGTGGTGCGAACCCGACCGGCCGGGCTGGGCGTGCTCCTGGAGCTGATCGACACCGGCGGCGGGATGGACCCCGAGACGCTCGGCAAGGTGTTCCAGGCCTTCTATACCACCAAGCAGGGAGGCTCGGGCCTCGGCCTGCCGACCGCCCGCAAGATCATCGAAGCGCATGGCGGCACGATCGACGTCGAGAGCGCGCCGGGCCGCGGCACGAAGGTCACGATCTGGCTGCCAGCGCCGCCCCGGCTGCCAAAGGCCGGAGGCGAGGCCCCGACGGCCGGCTGAGCCCAGCGGAAAACTGGACGGGGTGCCGCGCCGCTTCGTACGATCGGACCCATGAACGTCGCGTCATCGTCCGCCCCTGACTCCTCGCCTCCCGTGGAGGCCGCCGGCGCGGGGGAAATGATCCGGGTGCTGGTGGTCGACAACGATATCGTGCACGCCCGCACGATGGGCGAGGCTCTGGGCCGGCTTGGCCACGAGGTCACGGTGGTCGGCAGCGGTGGCGAGGGGGCCCGGCGGATCGAGCAGGACGGCTTCGATGTGGTCGTCACCGACCTGATGATGAACGACATCGGGGGCCTGGAGATCCTCGCCCGGGCCAAGCGGTCCTCGGCCGAGACCGAGGTGATCGTGGTCACCGGCCACGGCACGATTCCCTCGGCCGTCTCGGCGATGCAGCAGGGCGCCTTCACCTACCTCCAGAAGCCACTCGACCTCGGCCACCTCCGAACCGCCGTCGAGAAGGCCTCCGAGGGCATCCGGCTCCGGCGGCAAAACCTCGAGCTGAACCGCCGCCTGGACGAGCGATTCGGCTTCGAGGGAGTGATCGGCTCCAGCCCCCAGATGCTCGCCCTCGTCGAGCGGATGAAGCGGATCGCCCCGACCGACGCCACCGTGCTGATCCAGGGGGAGACGGGCACAGGCAAGGAACTCGTCGCTCAGGCGATCCATCAAAACAGCCCCCGCAAGCCCAAGCCGTTCGTGGCGCTCAATTGCGCGGCGCTCAGCGAAAACATTCTTGAAAGCGAACTCTTCGGCCATGTGAAAGGCGCCTTCACCGACGCCTCGAGCGACCGCGTGGGAAAGTTTGAATACGCCAACGGCGGAACCCTGTTTCTCGACGAGGTGGGGGACATGCCGCTCCCCACCCAGATCAAGCTCCTCAGGGTGCTCGAATCGGGCGAGATCACCCGGGTCGGCTCCAACACGACGGTGCGGGTGAACGTGCGGATCCTCTCGGCCACCAACCGCAACCTCGAGGAGGCGATCGAGACGGGTTCGTTTCGCCAGGATCTCTACCATCGGCTGAAGGTCGTGACGGTGGCGATCCCACCGCTCCGCGACCGCTCCGGCGACATTCCGCTTTTGATCGAACACTTCGTCAAACAATTCGCCAAGCGACACGGCAAGACGATCAAGGGGCTCTCGCTGCCGGCGCGGGTGAAGCTCGGCTCCTACCCCTGGCCGGGCAACGTCCGCCAGTTGCGAAACGTGGTTGAGAGCATGGTGGTGGTGGACTGCGACGAGATCCTCGACGTCGACGACCTCCCGCTCGAACTCGAGCCCGACCTGCCGGCGGCGGCCGTCGGGCCCGTCGACATGAACGCGGGCATCGCCGCGCTCGTGGGCAAGCCGCTCGACGAGGTGGAGCGGATCTTCATCACCGAGACCCTCAAGCTCACCGGAGGCAACCGGGAGCAGGCGGCCCAACTGCTGGGCATCGGCGAGCGGACGCTCTACCGGAAGATCAAGGACTACGCGCTCTGAGCGGGACGGGCATGCCACGGATCGAAAAACTGCCACCGGCGGTGGTGAATCGGATCGCCGCCGGCGAGGTGGTCGAACGACCGGCGAGCGTCGTCAAGGAGCTCTTGGAAAACTCGCTCGACGCGGGCCCCACGCGGGTCGACGTCGAACTCGAACAGGGGGGCGTGGCCCTCGTCCGCATCGTGGACGATGGCGGTGGAATCGCCGCCGATGAACTGCCCCTGGCCGTCACTGCGCACGCCACGAGCAAGCTGCGGACCGCGGAGGATCTCGAGCGGATCGCCACGCTCGGATTCCGGGGCGAAGCCCTGGCGAGCATCGCCGAGGTCTCGCGGCTCACGCTCCGATCGCGGCAGGCGGGTGCCACCGGCGCTGCGCTCACGGTCGACGGCGGCCGAATGGGAGAGGTCGTGCCCGATGGCTGTGCGGTTGGCACCACGGTGGAGGTGCGGCAGCTGTTCGGCAACGTCCCGGCCCGACGGGCCTTCCTCCGGGCAGCCCAGACGGAATGGTCGCATGCGGCCGAGGCCTTCACCCGCACGGCGCTCGCCCACCCGGGGGTGGCGCTGTCGCTGTCCCACCAGCCATCCGCCTCGGGTCGGCCCCGCCGGGTGCACGACCTCCCGGCGGCGACGAATTGGCGGGACCGGATCGGGGGACTGTTCGGGCTCGAACTGGCCGACCGGCTGCTCGAGGTCGAGGCCGACGACGGCGAGATCGCGATCTCCGGCTTCGTCGGCCGGCCCGAAGACGACATGGCCAGCGGCCGGCTCCAGCACCTCTTCGTGGCAGGCCGCCCCTTCCGCGACCGCTCGATCCTCCACGCGATCCAGGAGGCCTACCGCGGCCTGCTGCTCTCGGGCCGTCAGCCGATTGCCTTCCTCCGCTTTGACCTGCCCCCTGATGCCGTGGACGTGAACGTGCATCCTGCCAAGATCGAGATGCGGTTTCGCGAGCCGGCCCGACTGTACCGGCTCGTGCTCTCAGCCCTGCGATCGCGATTTTTGATGGGCGGCACCGGCACGCGGCTCGTGCCCCCCAAAGCCCCGGTCGTCGAGGAGCCGTCGGCGCCTCCTCACCCCGAGCCCCGGCTGCCCTTTCCCGCCTGGAGCCCGGCCTCGGCCCCGGCCCCTGCAGCACCGCCGGCGGGAGCGGCGGCGGCCCTTCCAACCAGGTCCCCTGCTCCGCCGGTCTCCCGCCCGGCCTGGGAGCTGGACGACCGCCCTGCCCTGCCGCCTGCAGCCCCCGCAGGCCGGGCCGTGCAGATGCACGATCGCTACATCGTGGTGGAGACCGACGCCGGGATCGAGGTGATCGACCAGCATGCCCTCCACGAGCGGGTGCTCTACGAGCGGTTCAAGGCCGCGGTCGCAGCCGAAGGGCTCGAGATTCAGCCGCTCGTGGTTCCAGAGCGGCTCGACCTGCCGCCCGCTGAGCTCGAATTGGTTCGGGAGCATGCCGAGACGCTGGGGCGGGCCGGGATGCGGGTCGAGCCCTTTGGCGGGTCCACCGTGATCGTCACATCCAGGCCGGTGCTGGCGGGCTCGACCTCCGCCGCCGACCTGCTCCGGGAGATCCTCGACCGGCTTTCCGCCGCAGCCTCCATCGGCCACTCCCCCGCGCTGCTGGTCGATGAGATCCTGCACGGCCTCGCCTGCAAGGCGGCGATCAAGGCGGGCGACCCGCTCTCACAGCCCGAGGTCGACGCGCTCGTCCGCGACCGGCGGCTCGTGCCCGAATCCCATCACTGTCCCCACGGCCGCCCCACGTCGCTGACCCTCACGAGGCAGGACCTCGACCGGCAGTTCCGTCGCACCTGACACCATCCGATCACCTACGCCCCGAGAGGACCTGGAATGATTTGTGTGAGCATCGGACGCGGCCGCCACCGGCACGTCATCGCGGAGCATCGCCACCTGGCTGAAAACGGCGTCGAGCTCGTCGAACTGCGGGTGGACTACATCCAGGGCGAGGTCCAGATGAAGCGGCTCCTCAAGGACCGCCCCTGCCCCGTGATCGTCACCTGCCGCCGCAAGGGCGACGGTGGCCACTGGGACCATTCCGAGGAGGCGCGGCTTCAACTACTCCGCGTGGCGATCGTCGAAGGGGCCGACTATGTCGACATCGAAGACGACGTGGCCGGCTCGATCCGCCGATACGGGGCGACCAAGCGAATCATCAGCCACCACGACATGGCCCGCACGCCCCCCAACCTCGCCCATCTCCACGCCCGGATGGCGGCCCTCGACGCCGACATCGTGAAGATCGCCACGATGGCCAATCACCCCACCGACAACCTGCGGATGCTCGATCTCGTGCGATCCGCCCGGCTGCCCACCGTCGGGATCTGCATGGGTGACATCGGGTTTCCGACACGGGTGCTCGCCGGCCGGGCCGGGGCTCCCTTCGTGTTCGCGACCTTCAACGACGAGCGGGTGTTGGCGCCTGGCCAGGTGGGCTGGCGGCAGATGCGAGACGTCTACCGCTACGATTCGATCACGAACGCCACCCGGGTCTATGGCGTGGTGGCCGACCCTGTTGGCCACAGCCTCAGCCCGGTGGTCCACAACGCGGCCATCGCGGCCGCCGGGATCGACGCCGTCTACCTGCCCTTCCGGGTGCCGGCCGACCAACTCGACGAGTTCATCGCCGAAGCCGGCCGCTGGCCCCTGGCAGGCCTGAGCGTCACCATTCCCCACAAGGAAGCGGTGCTGGCAAAGTGCCGCCACAAGGATCCGCTCGTCACCGCCATCGGGGCCGCCAATACCCTGAGCTTCTCGGCCGACGGCATCGCCGCAGCCAACACCGACGCAATCGCCGCCGTCGAGAGCCTCCAGGCGGCCCTGGCCGACACCGAGCAGGCGGCGGCCGGCACGGGCATCGGCGTCAAGACGGCCCTCGTGCTTGGAGCCGGCGGGGCCGCCCGGGCCGTCGCCTTTGGGCTCAAGCAGCGCGGCGTGGAGGTGACCGTCGCCTCCCGCACCGCCGAGCGGGCGAAGAAGGTGGCAGCCGACGTCGGCTGCAAGGCCGTCGACTGGGCCGGGCGGCACCGGATGCCGCATGACTGCATCATCAACGCCACGCCGATCGGGATGCACCCGGATGTCGATCACACGCCGTTCGAGAAGGAACACCTTCGCCCCTACATGGTCGTCTTCGACACCGTCTACAATCCGGAAAACACCCTCTTCATCAAGGAGGCGCGGGCCGCCGGCTGCCGGGTGGTGACGGGGGTGGACATGTTCGTGCGGCAGGCGGCGATCCAGTTCCGCACCTGGCACGGCCGTGACCCCGACCTCCAGGTGATGCGGGACGCGCTCAAGCGGGCGACCGCCTCGGCCAAGCAGCCGGGCTGAGCCCCGCCGGCTCACGGAAACCCATCCATGCCACGCATCACCCTGATCGGCTACCGCGGAAGCGGCAAATCGACGGTCGCCGCCGGCCTCGCCGACATCCTTGGCTCCTCCTGGGTGGATGCCGACGACGCGCTCGAAGCCGAAACAGGCATGACGATCGCCGCCTTCATCGCCGCGCGAGGCGAGCCCGCCTTTCGCGACCTCGAGACCGTGATCCTCGGGCGGCTGCTGGCGAGTGAGTCGGGCGTGCTGGCGACCGGTGGCGGCGTGGTGCTCCGCGAGCAGAACCGCGGCCTGCTCCGTCGGGCTGGTCGGCCGGTCGTCTGGCTCACCGCGCCGGCGGCGGTGCTTCGCGGCCGGCTCGCAGCCGACCCCGCCACGGCCGCCCGCCGGCCGGCGCTCGGCGGGGGCGATGTGCTCGACGAGGTGGCCGCCGCCATCGCGGCCCGTGAACCGCTCTACCGCGCGGCCGCCGACGGCGTGATCGATGTCTCCACCGCCGCGGCCACCGAGGTCGTGGCCAGGATCGCCGCCTGGCTGGGGCGGTGGAACACCGCCTCCGAGCGGCCCCTCCCGGAATCGATTCCATGATCCTCCCGGCCCCTCTGTCGAACCCATGCACCATGCTTTGGGCCTGGCCCCTGGCGATCGGGGCGGGGCTCGCGGTTGGAGCGGCGGTGTCGCAGGGCGTACGGCCGCTGCTCGATCCCCTGCCCGGCGATGCCGGCCGGCATCGGGGGTTGATCCTCCTCACCGCGATCGCCGCGACGGTGCTCTGGTGGTGGGAGGCCCATCGCCAGGCGATGCTCCCGAGCGACTCCCCCGCTCCCGGATGCGGAGTGACGGCGCTCCGGTTCGCGGGCCACCTGCTGCTCGGCGGCTTTCTCGCGGCCGCCGCCTGGACCGACCTTCGGCATCGCGTGATTCCCGATGCGATCACCGTGCCCGGCGTGCTCGCAGGCCTGGCCTGGAACACGCTTTTCCCCTGGACCCTGCCGCCGATCACCCGCGAACTGGCCCGGTCGTTCGCCCCCCCCACGATCGAGTCGGATGTGCTCGGGGCATTCGGTGGCCTGGCCGCAGCCGGGGTTCCGGCCGCTCTCGGGCCCCCCCCTGCCTGGCTCGGCCTGGTCACGGCAACGTTCCTCTTCGCCCTCTGGTGGTGGATCGGGCTGCCGCCCGACGCCCCTCGGGATGCCGCCGACGGCCGCGGCCGGCCGCAGATTCGCTGGCTCGTCCTGATCGGTGGCAGCGGCTGGATCCTGGCTACCTGGCTGATCGGAGGCCCGCATTGGACAGGGCTCGTGACGGCGCTCGTCGGGCTGGCGGGGGCCGCCGGCATGATCTGGGCCACCCGGATCGGCGCGTCGCTGGCGCTCGGCCGCGAGGCGATGGGCTTCGGCGACGTGACCCTGATGGCGATGGTGGGCAGTTGGCTCGGCTGGCAGCCGTGCGTGCTCGTCTGCATGCTCGGCGTGTTCATCGGCCTCGCGCATGGCGTGAGCCAACTCCTACGGCATGCCGAGTCGGAGCTGCCGTTCGGCCCGAGCCTCTGTCTCGGTGCCGTGGCGGTCGTCACCGGCTGGCGGTCGCTCTGGGCCGCAGCGGGTCCGCAGTTTGCCCGGCCGCTCGAACTGGCGACGGTCGTCGCCCTCGTGATCGGCCTGACGGCGGTCACGCTCTGGGGCTGGCAGCGGCTTCGCGGGTCGCCGCCGGGTTGAGCGGTGGCCTCACGGCGGGCGATTCGCCCGCTCCAGGCCATGAATCCAGGGGGTTTCGCGGCCTTGCCCCGGCTGCCGGGCCGGCCTACCATCCCCGCCCCTCGGCAGGGCCTCGCCCATGCACATGCTTCCTCGACGTTGTTCGTTCGCAGCCGGCTGCCTCATCGCAGCCTCACTTGGCGGCTGCGCCTCAAACCCTTTCCGCTCGGCCGCGCCGCCAGGCCCCCTGAGCCTGGAACCGCCGCCAGGAGTGGCCGCTCCGGCCCACACGCTGCCCCCGGCGGCGACGCTGGCCGCCCCGCCTTCCTACGCCGATGTCGACGGCCGCCAGCTCGAGGCGGCCCTTGTCCGCTCACGGGAGGAGTCGCAGCTGATGCAGGATGAGATCGCCGCGCTCCGCGATCAGCTCGCCGCCACCTCGAGCCAGCTGGCGGAGTCCCGCACCGCAGGAATGCCCCCGCCCTCCACGACCGCCGGCGGCGCTCCCGGAGCGGCGGCCTCCACCCCCACCGCCACCATGCAGTCGGCCGTGGCGCAGCTTGCGCTCCCCGACCTCGAGCCGCGATTCGACGGGGCGGTGGTGCGAATCGACATCCCGGCCGACCGCCTCTTCGACGGCGACACCGCCAATCTGCTTCCCGGCGGCGTGGCCACGCTCACGCAGGTGGCAGGGGAGCTCGAGCGGGTCTTCCCCGGTCACTTCATCGGCATCGAAGGCCATCTCGATTCGGCGCCCCTTCCCAGCGGCACCTGGACGAGCCCCCATCAGCTCACCGCCGCGCGATCGGCCGCCGTCTTCGACTTCCTCACGACCCGCACACCGATGAAGGAAGGCCAGCTCTTCCTTGTAGCCCACGGCGGCAACCATCCGCTCGTGTCGAACGCGACCGCTGCCGGCCGAGCCCGCAACCGGCGGGTCGAGCTGGTGATCTATCCCGAGCGGACCGCGGCCACCGGCGGCTGATGACGACCATTCCGCCGCGCGGATCGGCGGATGGAACCTGCCGCCGCGGGCCGGCGGACGGAACTATCCGTCACCGGTCGGTGGTCTTACACTTCTCCGCATGGTCACGATCGTCGATTACGGCAGCGGCAACCTGCGGAGCGTGCAGAAGGCCTTCGAGAAGCTTGGCAGCTCTGCAACGATCACGACCGATCCCGAGGTCGTGGCGGCCGCCGAGCGGCTCGTGCTGCCCGGGGTCGGCGCGTTCGGCGATGCGATGCGGGAGCTGCACGGCCGCGGGCTTGCGGAGCCGATCGTCGCCCACATTCGGGCCGATCGGCCGTTTCTCGGCATCTGCATGGGGCTCCAGCTGCTGTTCGAGACCGGGTTTGAACACGGCACCCATGCCGGGCTCGGGATTCTGCCGGGCGACGTCGTGCGGTTCGACCGCCCTGCGGAATTCAAGGTGCCGCACATGGGCTGGAACACGGCCCGCTGGCAGGCCGCCTGGCAGCCGCCGGCCGCCGACGACCACTTCTACTTCGTCCATTCCTACCACGCCCGGCCCACTGATCCGGCACTCGTCGCCGCCACGACCGACTACGGTGGCGACTTCTGCTCGGCCGTCCGCCAGGGCCGGCTGTTCGCCACCCAATTCCATCCTGAGAAGAGCCAATCGGCCGGCCTGCGGCTGCTCGACTCGTGGCTCGAGGCGACGGCCGGCTGATCGATTTCCTCCGACTTCCCCTTTCCCTCGGGAGATGATGAGCCCATGGAACTCTGGCCTGCGATCGACCTCCGCGGTGGCCGGTGCGTGCGGCTCCTTCAGGGCGATTACGCCCGCGAGACGGTCTTCGGCGAGGATCCGGTGGCGATGGTGCGGCAGTTCGTCGCCGGCGGCGGCCGCCGGCTCCACATCGTCGACCTCGATGGGGCGAAGGACGGCGTGCCGACGCAGGCCGGCCTCGTGGAGCGGATGGTCGCGGCGGCGGGCGTTCCCTGCCAGCTCGGCGGCGGGATCCGCAGCCTGGAGACGGCCCGCCACTACCTCGACGCCGGAATCAGCCGGGTGATCGTCGGCAGCGTGGCGATCGAGGATCCCGCCCTGCTCGAACGCCTGGCAACCAGCTTTCCGGGCCGGGTCGTGCTCGGGCTCGACGCCCGCGATGGTCGCGTGGCCGTGCGGGGCTGGCTCGACACGAGCGATCTCACCGCGGTGGACGTCGCCCGACGGCATGCCGATCTGCCGCTTGCCGCGATCGTCTACACCGACATCGCCACCGACGGCATGCTCTCCGGACCGAACCTCGCGGCCCTGCGGGAGATGATCGCGGCCACGCCGCTGCCGGTGATCGCTTCGGGGGGCGTCGCCTCGGCCGACGACATCCGGGCCGTCGCCGAGATCGGCGCCGCCGGCTGCATCGTGGGCCGGGCCCTCTATGACGGCGGCCTGACACTCGCCGCGGCCCTTGCCGCCGCCGCCGACCGAGACTGAGCCCCGAAGCCGGCGACTCCCCGCGGCGCCGCAGGGTTTGCCTGGGTTTCCGAGAATGCCGGCGGGGTGGGCCAGGCTGAGGGGAAGCCGGAGAACCCTCAATTCCGGCCAGGCCGGTCGCCGACGCTAACGCTGCCCGGACGCTCGGGCGGATCCTTCTCCCTCCCGCGGTTTCTCGCCATGTCGACCGATGTGCGTCTCAAAGAACAGCTGCCCGACCTTACCCGGCGGATCGTCGAGACCTACCAGCACGGGCTGCCGATCCATCATCTCGGCCATTGCCCGCTGCCGAACTACGACACGGTCATCGCGGCCTGCGAAGACCTCAAGGAGATCCTCTATCCGGGCTACCGGCGGCGGGAGAATCTCCACCTGGGCAACGTCACCTACCATGTGGGTGACCTGATCGACGGGCTCCACGACAAGCTCACCACCCAGATCGGCCGGGCGCTGCGGCACATCGTGGCAGCCCAGCGGTCGGCGGTGGATCAGGGCATGGATCCGCCACCGCTGCCCTCTTCGGTTCGGGAATGCACCGAAGAGGCCGACTTCGAGGCGTTGGGGCAGGCAAAGGCGATCCAGTTTCTCGAACGGATTCCCGAGGTCCGCCGGGTGCTCGCCACCGACGTCCAGGCGGCCTATGACGGCGATCCGGCCGTTCGCACCCTCGACGAAGTGATCTTCTGCTATCCCGGCCTCGAGGCCGTGACGATCCATCGGCTCGCCCACCTCCTCCACCGTCTCGAGGTGCCGCTGATTCCACGGATGATGGCGGAATGGGCCCATTGCCGCACCGGCATCGACATCCACCCGGGGGCCACGATCGGCGATCATTTCTTCATCGACCACGGCACGGGCGTGGTGATCGGGGAAACCTGCGAGATCGGCAGCCACGTCAAGCTCTACCAGGGCGTGACGCTGGGAGCGGTTTCGTTTCAGACCGACGACGAAGGCCAGCTCATCCGCGGCACAAAACGGCATCCCACCCTCGAGGATCGCGTCGTGATTTACGCCAACGCGACCGTGCTCGGCGGTACCACCCGGATCGGCCACGACTCCGTGATCGGCAGCAGCGTCTGGCTTACCCGCTCGGTCGATCCCCACACCACCGTCGTGCTCGAACGGCCGAAGCTCCGGATGCGGGGCGAAGCGCCCGAGCCCTCCGCCGACTGGCAGATCTAGCTTCAGCGCTCGGCGGGCCATCCCTGGCCCCGCCGAGCTTGCCGGGCCTCCGCCCGGCCGGCCGCCTTCCTGGCGGCCGATTCCGTGCGGCCGCTGCGAGATGGCGACCCTGTCTGCGCGGATTGGCGTCGAGTGGTGCCGGCCGAATGGCACGCAGCGCGGGCTGCGCCCGCTGCGTGCCGAGAGGGGAAGCGGGCACGCGGCGCGGGCTGCGCCCGCTGCGTGCCGGAAGAATCACGGTCGCTGGCCAAACCCTGACACTACCGGCCGACCATGCGGCCGAGGATCGCAACCACGTCGAGGAGGCCGGCGGCCTGGGCGGAGAGTTCCTCGGCTGCCGCCGAGCCTTGCTCGGCGCCGCTGGCGGCCTCCTGGCTCACCTCCTCGATCTGCCCGAGGGAGGAGCCGATTCGCTCGACGGCCCGGTGCTGCTCACGGCTGCCGCCGTGCACCTCGTCGACGAGCGTGCGGATCGCCGCCGACTCCGCCGCAAGCGCCGAGATCGCGGTGGTGACCTCCGCGACCTTCGCCCGACCCGACTGCGACCGTTCGATGGATTCCTCGATCAGCGCGGCCGTCTCCTTGGCCGCCTTGGCCGATCGCTGGGCAAGGCTCCGCACCTCGTCGGCCACCACGGCGAATCCCAGGCCGGCCTCGCCGGCCCGGGCCGCCTCGACGGCCGCGTTGAGGGCGAGGATGTTCGTCTGAAACGCGATCTCGTCGATCACCTTGTTGATCTTCGAAATCCGGCCCGATGCCTCGTCGATCTGTCCCATGGCCGACACCATGTCGCTCAGCAGCGCGGTGGCCTCGCCGAATTGCTCCTGCTCCCTGGCGACCCGCTCGGTCGCCGCCTGGCTCCGCCGGGCGTTCTCCGTGGCCATGCTGGCGGTCTCACGGGCCGAGGCCGAGATGTCTTCGACGGCCGCGACCTGTTCCGACGCCCCCTGGGCGAGTGAGTGGCTTGCTGCGGCGACCTGGGTCGCTCCACTGCCGACGTTCTCGGCGGTGGCGGTCAGGTCGCCGATCGCCCGCCGAAGCTGGCGGGCATGGCGACCGAGACCGATCCAGGTGGACGCTGCCGCCAGGCTCGCCAGGAGCACGACCGCCAGCGCGGTGAGGTCGGTCCGCCGCCGCACGGCCGTCACGGCCGCTTCGGTGCGGTCGTCGATCATCTCCTCGAAGCTGGCGATCGGATCCATGATCACCTCCTTGTCGGCATGGTATTGGTCGTCGTGCATGATCCGGCGGGCGAGCTCCGGATCGGGGTCGCCCCGCTTCGTGTAGCCACCCGCGCCGTCGGCGAACCGTCCGCGCATCGCATTCATGGCGATGGTTTCGGTCGTGACCAAGGCATTCGAGTTGTCCTCCGCCTCCTTGAGCTTGGCGAACTCTGCCGGCGTGAAGCCCTGACGCTCCATCAGCATGCGAAGGGCCACCGTGCGGCCGTCGGGTCGAGCCGCCTCCCCGTTCCGCACGGCGAGCACGTGCCAATACTGCCGCTCGTAGTCGTCATCGCCGGTGACCACGTAGGTGCGGGCGAGCCGCGTCAGTTCGTCGGAGCTGCGGCGAAGCTCGTGGGCGAGTCGATACGATTCATAGCGATTGGCCTGAGCCTGATTGAGGATTCGCTGGTTCCAGAAGGCAAACACCGCGAGCAGAAGCAGTCCGATCACGGGGCCGATCGTCGTCAGTTTCAGTCGCTGCATCGTGTTCATCGGGTTCTCACAAGGGCTCCCCGGCCGCGGCCGTGCGGCAAGTCTAGTTCGCGTTTCTGGCCGCCAGGGAAACAACCCGGGATCGGTGAAGCCCCGGCTCGGAGGCGGCTGGGCGGGTTTCTGCCCGGCCGCTGGATGCAAGCTAGGATTGGCGCCGGAAACGGTCCCCCCACCCCTGCTTCGCGCCCATGGCCTCCGACCAGCCAACCGCCGAGATCCGGGCCCTGCTGCGGCAGATCGGGCTGGAAATGGCCTTCCTCGAGCCCGATCGCCCCAGTCCGCTGCTTGGCGAGCTATTTGACCGGCTGGCCGCTGCCGTGGCCGAAGGAACCGAGCCGGCATTCGGAACCGCCGTGGCAGCGGGCCGGTCGTGGCTCGGTGGCGGAGCGGACGGACTGGGCGATCGGCTGGCGGCCTGGCACGCCTGGATGGAAGAGGCGGTGACCGCGATGGAGCGGCATCAGCCGCTGCCGGCATGGACTTCCCTCGGTGCCGCCGGCACCCCAGCGCCGGCTCCCTCGCCGCCGCCGGCTGCCCCACTTGTCACCGGATCCCGGCCTGCCCGGCCGGCGATCGACGAGGCTGCCGAATGCCAGGCGGTGACCGTGCTGCCTGAGGGCCACGACGACGAGTTGATGCGGATGTTCTGCGTGGAAGCAGAGGAACTGCTCGCGGAGATCGAGGCCGGTGTGCTCGTGCTCGAGCAGACGCCGGCCGACGAGTCCATGCTGGCCACGGTCTTTCGCGGGTTCCATACGCTCAAGGGCAACGCAGCCGTGATGAAGCTCGTGGTGTTGCAGCGGCTCACCCACGAACTCGAGTCGCTGCTCGATGCCGCCCGCCGCGGCCGTCGGCAGCTCGACCGGGCGGCGATCGACGCGATCCTGGCCGGCGCCGATGTCGTGAGCCGCTATGTGGCTGAGACGACCCGTCAGCTCGACGGCCACGACGCCGGCCGATCTATTCCGCTGCCTGTGCCGGCCGTGATCGATCTCGTTCACAGGGTGCTGGCCAGCCCGGTGGCCGTCAGCCCTCCGGCCACTCCGGTTCCCGCCGCCTCGCCCGCGGGCAACCCAGAGCCGCCCGCGTCGCCGCAGCCGGCTGCGGCGACGGCCTCGGAGCCAGCAGTGGCCCTGCCGACGACGCCTCCCGAGCCGCCACCACCACCTCCCCCCCTGCCCGGTCTCAGCGAGCGGCCGCGGGCCGCGGCATCCACCGGGAGCTCGGTCCGCGTCGACACCCACAAGCTCGACGGCCTCGTCGACCTCGTGGGTGAGCTCGTCATCGCCCAATCGATGGTGGTCCAGGCGGCCGAGTCCGGGGGCGGCGACGAATTGCTCGCC
>JBJOHE010000049.1:0-6059 GCA_046047895.1 Planctomycetota bacterium
TCGCTACGACCGTTCCAACCGGACTGAAACACTGCGGCGATGGGCGGTGAGCCCCTCGACGTCGGCCAGGGTCGCGATGTCGGCGGCCAGGTCGCGGAGGTCGGACTCGGCCAGCCGGATCACGCTCCCGCCGCGGACAAAATCGTTGGCCGAGAGCCCGGCCGCGAACCGGGCCGTACCGCCGGTCGGGAGCACATGGGAGGGGCCTGCGGCGTAGTCGCCGGCGGCCACCGGGCTGAACGGTCCGAGGAAGGCGGCGCCGACGTGCCGGATCCGGGCGAGCGTAGCCTCGGGATCGCGGGTGTCGATCGAGAGGTGTTCGGGGGCGAGCTCGTGGGCGAGATCCGCCGCCTCCTCGTCGCTGCGAGTGACGACGATGCCGGCAAAGCGCTCCAGACTGTCGCGGGTGAGGTCGGCCCGCTCGAGTTCGGCCAGCTGCCCGGCGAGCGCCGCGGCGACCGCGGCGGCGAGGTCGTGGCTGGAGGTGAGCAGAATCGCAGAGCCGGGCGAGTGTTCGGCCTGGGCGAGCATGTCGGCCGCGATGCTGGCCGGCCGGGCGGCGGCGTCGGCCACGATCACAATCTCGCTGGGGCCGGCGATCGAGTCGATCGCCACGTCACCGAAGACGTATTCCTTCGCGAGCGCCACAAACAGGTTCCCCGGCCCGACGATCTTGTCAACGCGTGACAGGCCGTCAATCCCGTAGGCGAGGGCGGCGACCGCCTGGGCACCGCCCGCCCGCACCACCGTGGAGACCCCGAGTTCGTGGCAGGTGGCGAGCACTTGGGGATTGTCGGCACCGAACGGCGTCGGTGGGGCGACGACCACAATCTCACGGACTCCGGCCACCTGGGCCGGCACCACGGTCATGAGCAGCGTCGAGGGGTACGCGGCCGCGCCCCCCGGCACGCACACGCCCGCCCGGTCGAGCGGCAGATACCGCTGCCGCAGCGAGCCGCCGCCAGGCAGGACCACTTGGACGTCGCGGGCGAGCACCGCCTGCTGGAAGCGGGTCACGCGGTCGCGGATTCGCCGCACCGCATCGAGAAATGCCGGGGCGGCCGCGGCGTGGGCGGCCGCGAGTGCCTCGGGCCGCACCAGGAGCGTGTCGGCGGTCACGTCAGCCCGGTCGATCCGCCGCGTGTAGTCGAGCAGGGCCGCCAGCCCCTGGGCTCGCACGTCCTCGCAGATTCGGGCCACCACCTGGCGAGGTGTGAGCGGCTCGCCAAACACGTCGATCGTGCGTTGGCGGCTGGCGGGGCTGACGACGTCACCCTGAGAAGAAAGCTTGCCTCGCAAAGCGTCAAGCCGGCTCCGGCCGTCGGGCTCGGCCAGGTCGATGCGGGCGCAAAGGGAAGAGGGATCGCTCATGCCACCGTCAGAATAGTCGCCAGGAGCTTTGCCGCCAGCAGGAATACCCTGAGCCGGTCAGCTGACCGGAAAGCCATCGATTCAGCGATCGGCGGGCGATGTCACCGCCAGGGCGGCGACTGGGGCTGCCTGCCCGGGCTGCCAACGCTCCTTGAGCGATGCGAGGGCTGCGCGGCCGCGGATGTCATCGGCCGCCAGGCCGCTGGCGAGTTCGTCGATCAATCGCTGTCCCCTGGCCACGATGCCCGGCGGATCCCCGGCCTGCCGGTCAGCGAGCCGGCCGTCGACCGCCACCGCTCGACCGCAGGCAGCTGCGGCGGCCTCCTGCCGGCCGAGCCAGGTGAGCACCAGCGCCTCGCGGATATGGAGGTCAGGATCGTCTGCTGCGGCGGCCGCGGCGCGACGGTAGGAGGCTGCGGCCGCCGTCAGGCCGGCCCGCTCTCCGCCCGACGCGAGTAGCTGGCGATCGCCGGCAGCGACGAGTCGAGCCGCCCGCCGACGGGCGGCCACGGTCGTGGTGCGGGGCGGGTTCGGCCTCGGGCGAACGGCGATCGCCGAGGCCGGGTCGAACCGGGGGGCGGGGGCCGCGGGTCGCGACGGTGCCGAGGCCACGGTCGCAGTCGGCCGCGAAGCTCCGCCGAACCAGAGCGGAGCCGGGCCGGGATACCACGCTCCGGGAGCCCAGACCGGCACGGGAAAAGGCACGACGCTCCCTGAGAAGAACGTTGCTCCTCCGCCGAAGGGTGCGGCCAGAAACACGCTTTCCGCGCCGTACGCAAAGCCGGTGCCATACCAGCCGCCAAAGCCGTAGTTCGGCCAGCAACCCCAGCCGAATGCAGGCCCACAAACTGGTGGGCCCCAACATGGCGCCCGCCAGCCGAGCCAAGGAGAACACCTGCCGCCCCAGCCAAACCGCGGGCCGCAGAATCCGCTCGCCAGAAACCGGCTTGATCCGCAGCCGATGCCGCGGCCCGTAAATCCAAACCGTCCGCAGCCCAACTGCCCCCGCGCTTCGAGCGAGCCGACGAGCGCAAGCCCAGCCATCGCGACCACAGTGAGCCACGTGCGACGCATCGAATGGATCCCTCCTTGCGACTGCAAACGCAGGCTTTTGTTCTATCCCATTTCCGTTTCGCGGACGACCGACGGGATCACGGATTCGGGCAATCCCCACGAAATGTGTGTTTTTCGCTATGATCTGACGCTACCAGGCTTTCGGTTTCGTAGGGAAGCCAGGAAAGGAGGCGGTCCAGATGCCAGAAGCTGTGGTCGAAGAAATCAGTCTCGGGCTGCCCCGAGCCATGGAATCGACGCTGCGGTCGCTCCGAACGCCGGCTCGAATCCAGAACTTCATCAATCGAATCCCCTGGAATTACGAGGAAAACGGCCACACCGCCCGTTCGGTGGCAGGCGTTTTGGAGCACAACGTCGCCCACTGCATCGAGGCGGCGTTCGTGGCGGCGGCCGCCCTCTCGCTCGCTGGCCACCCGCCCCTTCTCATGGACATGGGGGCGGCCCGGGGTGACGTGGACCACGTGGTGGCCCTGTTCCGTCGTCGGGGCCTCTGGGGAGCGATTTCCAAGAGCAACAGCCCCCTGCTCCGCTACCGAGATCCGATCCACCGGTCGCTGCGGGAGTTGTCGATCTCGTTTTTCCCGCAATACGTGAAGGGCCGAAGGAAGACCCTCCGCACCTATTCCGTGCCGGTCGACCTGCGGAAGCACGATCCGGCCCTCTGGGTGACCCACGAGGCCGATATTTCGAGCGAAATGGTCGAAGTGCTCACCGCCGCCCGCCATTTCCCGATCGTGCCGGCAGAACTGGAGAGCGACCTGAGGCCGATCGACGAGATCGAGGCCCGCAGTAGCCTGATGAACGAGCACGAGTGAGCCTCGCCCGCGACGCGACTTTTGCGGCCCTTGGCCAGGAGGCTCGGGGGTCGGCAAACGCTCGCGGAGCATCGGGGCGTATCTTCGCCCGCGACGCGACTTTTGCCGCCCCCGAGCCGGTGTCTCACCCTCGGCCAGGAGGCTCGGGGGTCGGCAAACGCTCGCGGAGCATCGGGGCGTATCCTCGCCCGCGACGCGACTTTTGCCGCCCCCGAGCCGGTGTCTCACGGAGACGGATAGCAGATCGCTTACATCCCGGCCTGGCCCAGCAGCCGCCGCAGGGCCGTGATCGCCACCTCGCCAAACTGCCGCGGCGGCACGCTCCAGAGCTGCGGATTGTGGAGTTCCACCGCAACCGCCCCGCCGTAGCCGATCTCGCCGAGCCGGCGGAGCAGGTCGTCGGGCGGTGACGCCCCCTCGCCCGGCAGAATTCGGTCGGCATCGCTCGCCATCTCCCGGGGCACGTCGGTGATGTCGGAGAGCTGCACGTGGGCCAGGTTGTCGGCCGTGAGCAGGCCCAGGTCGAGCGGCTTGCTCGGGCCCACCGTGTAATGAAACCAGTCGAGACAGAGTCCCAGCGACGGCTTGCCGATCTGCTCGACCAGGGCAACGGCCGACTGGAGGTTGTTGGGAAAGCTGGCCCGCGAATCGAATTCCAACGCCAGCCGCACGCCCGCGTCGGCCGCCTGCCGGGCCGCCTCGCCGAGGCTCGTGGTGAGCCGGCCGAGGTCATCGGCACCGAGCGGCCCAAAGGCGTCGCCCGCCACCACGAGGGTCGGGATCCCGAGCTCGCGACAGAGCGACAGGCGGCCAGCGAAGGTCTTCCAATGTTCGGCCCTGGCCGCCCCCTGGCTTGTGAGCAGGCCGCCTTGAAAGCTTGCGGCCACCGGGGCGATTCCCCGCTGCTCAAACGCTGCCCGCAAGTCCGCGACCGAGCGGCCGGCCAGAAACCCGTCGACGTGCCCCAGCCAGAGGTCGACGGCGGCGACGTGGCCGGCGGCGTAGTCTTCAAGGATCGACTCCAGCGGGCTCTCGAGGCTCGAGACGGTGGCGATTGCGGCCTTCATCCCAGCCGATCCCGCAGCAGGTCCACCACCTCGTCGAGCGGGAGCCGCTCCTGGACGAGCGAATCACGGTCGCGGAGCGTGACCGTCTTGTCGGTGATGGTCTGGCCGTCGATCGTGATGCACCAGGGCGTGCCTGCCTCGTCCTGGCGGGCGTAGCGACGACCGACGGAGCCCTTCTCGTCATATTGGCAGGGCATGTGCCGCTTGAGGCTGCGGTAGAGGTCGATCGCCAGCTCCGGCATCCCGTCCTTCTTCACCAGCGGGAGGATCGCCGCCTTCACCGGGGCGAGCCGCGGGTGGAGCTTCATCACGGTGCGGCTCCGCGGCTTGCCATCTTCATCAGGCACCTCGTCTTCGTGGTAGGCGTCGCAGAGGAAGGCGAGCACCGCCCGGTCGGCACCGGCCGAGGGCTCGATCACATGGGGCACATACCGCTCCCGGGTGATGTCGTCGAAGTAGGAGAGGTCTTTGCCGCTCCCGCGATGCCGTGGCTTGCCGTCGGGCCCCGTCTCGACCACGAGTTCGCCGTCGCGGCGGACAAGCTTGCCCTCCATGTGGCTGCGAAGGTCGAAATCGCCGCGATGGGCGATCCCCTCGAGCTCACCGAATTCGCCCTCGGCCAGGAAAGGGAAGGCGTATTCGATGTCGGCGGTGCCGACGGAGTAGTGCGAAAGCTCATCCTTGCCGTGCTCACGGAGCTGGAGCTTGCCCTCGGTGAGCCCGAGATTGAGATACCACTTCCAGCGGCGGTCTCGCCAGAAGCGATACCACTCGGCCGACTCGGCAGGCCGGCAGAAAAACTCGATCTCCATCTGCTCGAACTCGCGGGAGCGGAAGGTGAAGTTCCGCGGTGTGATCTCGTTGCGAAAGCTCTTGCCGATCTGGGCGATGCCGAAAGGCACTCGCACCCGCGAGGTGTCGCAGACGTTCTTGAAGTTGACGAAGATCCCCTGGGCGGTCTCCGGCCGGAGAAACGCCCGGTCATCATCGTCGCCGGCGAGCGCGCCGATCCGGGTCTCGAACATGAGATTGAATTCCCGGGGCTCGGTGAGCGTGCCTGGGCCCGAGGCATCGGGCCCGACGGCCTCCCCCAGGGCCAGCCCTGCGGCGACAGCGGCCGGCAACGGCAGCGGCTCCCCCTCCCACTCGATCTCCTCGATCTGCTTGGCACGCAGGCCGAAGAACTTCTGCGCGCGGGCGGTCAGCTCGACGGGCTGGTCATCACCGGAGGCGTCGGTGGTGACGAAGGCCCGCTTGCCCCGGTGGGCGGCCCAGCGGCCCGAGAGATGATCGTAGCGGTAGCGGCGTTTCGATTCCCGGCAGTCGATCATCCAATCGTGGAAGAGATCGAAGTGGCCCGAGCACTTCCAGACCTGCGGGTGCATGATGATCGTGCAGTCGAGGCCGGCCATCTCGTACGGGGCGGGAGCCCCGGCGAGCGTGGCCAGTTCGTCGTGGCCGGCCACCATGTCGTGCCACCAGCAATCCTTGAGGTTCCGCTTGAGCGCCACGCCGAGGGGACCGTAATCCCAGAAGCCGTTCAGGCCGCCGTAGATCTCGCTCGACTGAAAAATGAAGCCGCGCCGCTTGGCGAGCGACACGATGCGGTCCATTCGGGACTGGTCGTTGGGCTTGGTCATGAAAAAACGGTGCCGCGCACCTGCGAGGTGACTGGATTCGGGCCACGAGAAAACGCGTACCTTACCCAGATTTGGTGCCAGGCACCATTTCA
>JBJOHE010000050.1:0-8671 GCA_046047895.1 Planctomycetota bacterium
TTCGCCCGAGGTGGCCGAGATGGTCTATTACGGTTTCTGGTACTGCGCGAAAATGGATGCGTTGCTCGCCTTCATTCGTGAGGCCCAGCGGCCGGTGACGGGCCGCGTGGAGCTGTCGCTCTACAAGGGCAACATGCTCGTGAAGAGCCGCGAGAGCAGCCAGAGCCTCTATGACGCGGCGATCGCCTCGATGGAAGGCGGCGGTTCCTACGACCAGACCGACGCCGAGGGATTCCTGCGGATCATGGGGCTTCCGCTGCGGGTGCAGGGGCAGGTGCGGCCCCGGGGATAGGCGAGCATGAACGGGCTGGATCGCGGAGCGGCCGCCGCGGGGCTTCGCCTCGCGGCCATTCATGCCCGAGAGCCGGCCGCCTGGATCGCCGCGGCTACGGCCGCGCTGCCGGGCCTCTGGCTTTGGGGTGGCGTGGATCCCGAACGCGGGTGGCTTCTCGTACCCGTGGCGATCGCCTCTGGCGGCCTGGCGACGACGGCTGCCCTCGGTGATCCGCCCACCGGCCTGCCGGATGGCCGCCGGGGGCCCTGGTTGCCGCTCTGGCTTGCGCGGGTCGCCTGGCCGCTCGTGGCGTGCCTTGCCGCGGGCGGGCTTGCGGCCTTGGGTGATCCGCTGCCGGCTCTGCTCCAGGCGGTCGGCGGTCTCGTCGGCGGGGCTGCCGCACTGGCAGGCGGCTTCGCGGCCCACAAGGCCGGCTGCAGGGGGGCGCTTGCCGCCAGCAGCGGGCTGTTGGCGGCGGCGGCAGGCGCCGGAATCGCGTTTGGGGCCGGCCTGCTTCGCGTCGGGCCCGTTGGGCAACTGGCGGCAGCCGCCGGCAGTTTGGCTGCGCTCAGCGTCGTCTGGAGGCTCGCGAGGCCTGAGGCAGCAGCGGCCTCAGCGGGCATGGTCGACGGGGCGGCGTCGGCGGTTCGGTCGCTGGCGATGCTGGCCGCTCTTGCCGCCATGGTGGTCTGCTTCTTTCTCGCGCCGCAGCTGGCCGCCGGCTACGCGGTGGTAGTGGTGGCCTGGTTTGTGTGTCTGGCGGTGCCTGCCGCGACCGGCGGGCTGGCGTGCCGGCCCGCAGCCAGGCTCGCCGCGTCGGCCGTCGGCCGCCCTGCCCTGCCCGGCTCGGTGCCGCTGGCCTTGACCACGGCGGTCTTCCATGCGGCACTGCTCGGTTGGCCGGCGGTGGTCGCGCTCGTTCTCCCCCCAGTGGCCGGTCTGAGGGCCGTATCACCGGGCGTGGCGATCGGCTGGCTCGTGGCCGCAGGGGCCCTGGTGGTCGGCGTCGTGGCCGTCTGCAGGGCCCGTCACGGCGAGGTGGCCCGGGCCACGCTGCTCGCGGCGACCGCCGCCGCTGCGGTCATGGCCGCCACCCGCGGGTGAACTGCCCAGGCTGCCGGGCTTGCCTTGGCCGCCTGGTTTCGGCGTTCTGATCGAGGTTGCGGGCCGCGGCCCAATCCTGCGACACTCCCAGGTTGACGCAGGCTCCGCCGTTCCTCACCCGAGTGGCTCGACTCGACCGCTTGTGGTTGAGAACCGGGGCCGTGGCGCCCGATACAAGAATTGCGTGTGGATCGCGGTGACGCTGCCGCATCCGCCCGTCTCTCCAGGAGGCCTTCCGTGCGCATGTTTTCCCTCGACGTCGTGAGCCGGTGGGTCGCTATGGCCGGGCTCGGTGCCATGGTCCTGGGTTCGTCGCTGGTGAACGCTGCCGGCTTCGTGTCCAGCGAGACGATCTTCCCCGCGACCACCCGCGCCTGGATGAGCGTGCCCGATCCGCAGGGGCTGCGGGAACGGTTCGACCGCTCGCAATATGGCCAACTGATCGCCGACCCGTCGATGGAAGCGTTTGTGACCAGCTTCAAGGAGCAGCTCTCGAACAACGGCAAGCAGCGGCTGGCAAAACTCGGCCTCACCCTCGAAGACCTGGCCGACGTGGTCGGCGGGGAGATCGCCGCGGCGGCGATCGAGCCCCAGCCGGGGCGGCTGACGATGGTGCTCCTGGTCGACACCACCGGCCATGAAGAGGCGGCCCGGAAGCTGGTTGAGACGATCGGCACCCGACTCGTCGAACGGAAGGCCAAGAAGGTGACGATGGCCGACGCCCCGGCCGAACTGACCGTGTACGAATTGCCCCCGGCCGAAGACGAGCGGAAGCAGACCGCGCCGCGGGATCGCCGCGTGGCCTTCGCGCTGTCGGGATCGGCGCTCGTGGTCGGGGACGACGCGCTCCAGGTGGGCCAGTCGGTGGCGGTGCTTGGCCAGGGCCGGGCCGACAGCCTGGCCACGGTCGATTCCTTCAAGGCGATCCAGTCTCGCTGCGGTGGCGACCTGGCGAAAGCCGCTCCGCTTCGCTGGTTCGTCGATCCGCTCGCCTTCGCCTCGGCCTGGCAGCAGACGAATCCGCCGCTCGAGAAGAAGAAGGGCCCTGACTATGTGGCGATCCTCGGTCGCCAGGGCTTTGACGCCGTCAAGGCGGCCGGTGGCGTGGTGGCCTTCAGTGAAGGGCCCTACTCGCTGCGGCATCATTCGATGATCTACGCTCCGGCCCTGCCTGGCCGCGATCCGGCAGGCCCGGATCGGTTCGACCTGGCGGCGAAAATGCTGCGATTCCCGTCGGCGGGTGACGTCGAGCCGCCGGCCTGGGTGCCGGGCGACGTCGGCGGCTGGACGGCGCTGCAGTGGGACGTGCAGACGGCCTTCAAGGCGGCCGAGCCGCTGGTGGACGACATCGTCGGTGACAAGGGTGTTTACGACGACGTCATTGCCTCGCTGAAGGAGGATCCCGACGGTCCCCAGATCGACGTCGAGAAGGATCTCGTGGCCTGCCTCGGCACCCGGGTGTCGCTGATCACCGACCATGTCGACCCGATCGGCCCCGATGCGGAGCGGCTCGTGATCGCGATGGAGGCCGCCGACGAGGCCCGGGTGGCTGCGACGATCGCGAAGGTGATGGACGCCGACGGTGACATGCAGCGGATCGAACTCGCGGGCCACGCCGCCTGGGAGCTGATCGATCGCTCCCATGCCATCCCGCAGCTCGAAGTGGAGACGCCCGGAGGAGCGATCAGCCATGCCGACGACGAAGATGAGGGAAGCCGCCGCCGGCAGCGTCTACGCGAGAAGGAGGAGAAGCTCCTGCCCCATTCGGCGGTGGCCGTGGCCCATGGCCATCTCCTGATCGCGTCGCACCGCGACATTCTCGAGCGGGTGCTCCTCGCCGAGCACACCAGCGGCACGCTCACGGCCGCGAGCGACTACAAGACGATGATGGTGGAGCTGGCCCGGTTCGCGCCGGGGGATGCCTCGGCCCGGTCGTTTGGCCGCGAAGATGAGACGATCCAGCCGGCCTACGAGCTGCTCCGCTCAGGTTCGATGCCCAAGTCGAAGAGCATCTTCGGCCAGATCTTGAACGGCATCCTGGGCGATGGCAAACCCGGGAGCGTGCGGGAGCAGAAGATCAACGGCAGTTCGCTGCCGGAGTTTGCCGAGGTGCAGAAGTATTTCGGCACCGTCGGCACGGTCTTCGAGACGCTGCCGGAGGGCTGGCTGCTGACGGGCGTGGCGTTGCCCCGCGCCGGCGAGCCAGAGCCCGAAGTGGCGAGCAGCCCGGCGGCCGCCGAGGCCGTGGGCCGCTGATCGATTCGGGTTGATGCCTTCTTCGCCGCCGTGTCAGCCCCCCGGTGGATGTCCTCGTGGGCCGTGAGGTCGTACACCGGCCGGCCTTGCGGGTTGCGGGATCGAGTGAGCACGAAGCCGCAGCCAAAGAGTGCCGAGCGGGCCAGGCCTGCGGCCGTACGGTCTGGGGCATACCCCGCCGGGGATCTCGCATAGTTCGTCGATCAGCACCGTCGCCATGGGACCTCCTCCAGGGCCTTGAGAGTGTTCATTTGTATATCAAAAGGCCTGGCAGGTCAAGCCGCCGGAGCGGTTCTCCTGCGGCCCCAACGCGAGGCGGCGGCCCGCGAGTTACTCTGCCGTGACGGCGACGTCCATGGCGGCGAGCCGGCGGTAGAGCTTCAGCTGGTCCTTGAGGAGCCAGCCGTCGAACCCGAGCCGCTCGATCGGCACCCAGAGGGCCACCCAGC
This sequence comes from Planctomycetota bacterium, assembly GCA_046047895.1. Taxonomy (GTDB): domain Bacteria; phylum Planctomycetota; class Planctomycetia; order Pirellulales; family UBA1268; genus QWPN01. The sequence goes on from JBJOHE010000050.1 coordinate 4,084, forward strand.
CGGCGATCACGAAGGCCTCGCCTACGATGTCGTTCACGAGGCTGTCCGGATAGAGCCTGCCGATCGCGGAGTGGAGCGTGAGCAGGATGGTCATCAAGACAAGTCCGAGCGTGAGCCAGCGGACCATCCGGATTCGGTTGCGTCGGTGCTTCCGCTCCAGGAGTTCCGTCTCGTAGGTGAAGTAATTCCTGACGGCCGCCTCCGTGTCGGCCGTGGTGACTGCCGGATCGCAGCCGTGGCCGACGCTCACGTGGAGCAGGAGCGGGGTCTTGGGCGGGGCGTCGGCGGCCCACTGGACGATGTGTTCGACGGCCCGAGGGTCGAGATCCCGCTGACGAAACGGCGACGGGTCGAGGGCGCTATACAGGGCGTCGAGCGAGTCTACGCGAACGTCGATGCGATAGGGGCGGGGTTCCATGCGAAAACCTGAGAACTGGAGTGGGCGGTGTCGAACGGCCGGATCACGACTCCGTGGCTCAGCCGCCCTTCGAGGCTTCGATCACCGCCTGGAAGGGATGCTGACGGTCGCCGCGGAGCCGGAGGTCTTCGAGCAACACCCGCGGGTCGGGGGCGATCGGACCGCGGTGAACCCGCTTGCCGTCGACGGTGACCGTGAGCGGTTCGGCAAAGTCGATGAGCTCCGGCGAGAGCCAGACGCGGGTGCGGCCGGCGCCCGAGCGGACCGTGAGCGAATTGGTCGCCCCCTTCTTGGCCTCGATCGAGAGCGGGCGGGTGCCCGTCGGCGGCGGCCAGGCCTCGGGGAGCACCACCGTCCGCGGCGGGGCGTCTTCCATCTCCACCCACCAGAAGAAGCGGTCCCAGGGCCGCAGCGACACGGCCTCGAACTCCCGGGGAAAGAACGTGCGCCGCTTGCGGCCCATCCAGTCGAAGATCTTCTGGATGTCGTCGGAGAAGTGTTCGTGGCCGCGGCCGCGATACTCGACGTAGGTGGTGTCGAAGCTCTTCTTGAAGTAGCGGTCGAGATCGATCGAGTTTTGCTGCACGCAGGCCCGGTCGAGTTCGCCGCCGACGATGTACACCGGTAGCCGTTCGGCGTTTGGCCAGTAATGGGTGACGTAGCAGTCGGCCGTGGGGGCGATCAGCACCAGCCCCGCCCAGAGGTCGGGATGAGCCAGGGCGATGTCCCAGGCGGCGTTGCCGCCCAGGGAATGGCCCGAGAGGAAGACGCGGTCGGTGTCGATCGAAAACGAGCGGGTCGCGGCCCGCAGGGAGGCGAGCACAAGGGCGTGCTCCCGCGCCGAATACTCGTAGGCCGTCTGGCCGGAGCGGGCCCAGGCCGGCGCGATCACGATCGTGCCCCGGCGGGCAGCCTGACCCTGGCGGACGCCGTCGGCGACGGGCATCCCGGCCCACCACTCGATCTGGTTGAGCGGCGTGGTCCAGCCGGCATGGAGCGAGACCACGGCGGGATACCGGCGAAGCGGGTCGTATTCCGGAGGAAGTTGCACCAGGCAGCGGATCGGCTCGCCGCCGGTGGGGTCGGCCACTTCGAGGTCGTAGAACCCCGGCGCGGTTTCAGGGGGCGGGGCCACCGGGGGCCGCATCGCCGCCGCCAGGCCCGCGATCGTGTCGGTGGTGAAGGCTTCTTCCCGCCGCATCCGCTCGAACACGGCTTCCCGAGCGTCGGCGTCGGGTGTGGTCAGATACTCCCGCAGGAGATCGCGGAGCCGCACGGCCGAGAGGGCCACCTTGAGGTTGCTGTCGCCAGCGGTCGCGCCCTGCAGCCAGCCGTTGATTCCGATCGCAAGGCTGCGGTCGGTGGGCAGATTGGGATCGAGCCCCACCCGCTCAAAGGTCGCCAGCCGGTCGAGCGCGGAGAAGGAAAGCTCCCGCTGGATCTCGTCGATGATCGCCGTCGCGGCCGCCGCGTCATCCCCCTGGATGGCCTCCGCCCGCTCGCGGAGGGCCGCCACAATTGCCGCCGCCCGGTCGCGGTCCTGCCGGTAGCGGTCGCGAACCTCCCGCACCTCCTCCAGCAGTTCGCCATCGGCATCATCGGCGGGAAAGCCGTCGAGCAGCGTGGCGGCGAGCTGGTTTTGCCCCGCCTCGGCCCGCAGCAGGATCTCATCGAGCAGCCGGCGGGCGCTGATTCGCGCAAGGGTCTGTCGCTCGGCTGCCAGCCCCGACATCTCGGGGAAGTCGGCGAGCACCCCGTCGAGCGCCCGCCGGGCATCATCGACCCGGTCGGCCTGCATCAAGAGCCGCACCACCTGGAGCCGGTCGTCGGGATCGGCGGGATCGATTCGCTTGGAAAGAACTCGTTCGAGGGCCTCGCGGGAGAGGCAGCTCGTCGCCAGCCGCATGTCGAGCAGGTGGGGCCGTTCCGTCTGGATACCCTCGATCCGCACCCAGCGGGGTGTGATTTCGGTGATCCCCTGCACCACGTCGAGCCGGCCCGCGACGGTGGCGAGGGTCAGCACCCGGCGGCCGTATTCATCGAACGGCGTCGTGGCGACGATGCCCCCCACGCCGCCCACCTGTTGGCCGTTTTCGGGGACTCGTTGGGGGATTTTGATTCGCTCCATGCCGGGATCGATGGCCGCGGGCTCGACGTTTCGCACGAGCCGCTTCGAGACCATGGTGCGGGTGAGTTCGTCATCGCACATCAGGATCGGTCCGCCGCCCCCGCTTCCCTGCTGGATCGCCTCGAGCGGGTCCACGACCACGCCCTGGAGCGGCACGAACCGCCCCTCGAGAATCCGGCCATCGGTCAGTTGCACCCGGTCGGCCCGCACGGCCGGGGCGAGGCAGCCGAGCAGCAGAGCGGCCCAGGCGAGGAAGGCCGAGTGACGGGGCGATCTCTGGCCGAGCGCCGGAGCGCGGCCCGCCACCCGCGGCCCGCTGCGATGGTTGGCGGATGCGGTCATGAGGAGTTTGGATCCAGGGAAGGGGCGAGCCGACGGAGCCACGACGGGGAGGCGTTGCGGGCCCTTGTTGAGTGTAGAGGAAGACCGGGATCCGCTTCGACGCGGAGTGCCCCGACTCGCGTTGTGGGCTGGTCATAACCGAGGTTGGCGAAGGCCGGCGGCGACGCGTCGAGACCATGATGGGGTTCCTTGACGCAGCCATGAGAACTGGTATTATGTTCAGTGAGTGGGCGAGGCCTGGCAGGCCGGCCCTTCGCTCGCGGTCTGCTGCCCGCGTTTTCGAGGAGATGTCCAGTGCCTCAGCTTGCGTCCGGTGAAACCCGCACCGTGCTCGAAAACGTCCGCTGGAACACGTTTCTCGAGCTCGCGGACGGCCGCAGCGGAAGCGTGCCGCGGATGACCTTCGACCAGGGGGTGCTCGAGTTGATGACGCCCCGCCGCCAGCATGAAAACATCGGCCGTCTGATCGGCCGCATCGCAGAAACCTATTCAGAGGTTCGCGGCATCGAAATCGTCAGCTGCGCATCCACCACCTTCAAGCGGCCTGACCTCGACCGGGCCTTCGAGGCCGACGAGTCGTACTACATCGCCCATGCCGATGAGATCCGGCCGAAGGACGAGGTGGATCTCCAAATCGACCCGCCGCCCGATCTGGTGATCGAAGTCGAGATCACCTCGTCGGCGATCGCCAAGCTCAAACTGTTCGCCGCGATGGGGGTGCCGGAGGTCTGGCGGCATGACGGCAATCGCCTCCAGATGCTCTGGCTCGACAGCGGTCGATACCAGTCGATCGACCTGAGCCGCGGCCTTCCGGGACTGACGGCCGGGATGATCGACGCGGTGCTCGCCCGCCGTTTCGAGCAGGGCGAGACGGCCCTGATCAAGGAATTCCGCAGCTCCCTGCCGGTCGACTGAGCCTCGGCGAGGCTGGTGCGACTGCTTCGACGGGTTCGACCGCTCGCCTTTACGGGTTTCGGGCTCGGGCGATACAACCGGAGTTCCGCAGCGGCGGTCTGCGGCGGAAGCGGAGGGCGCCGTGCCACCAGCGATCGAACCGATCACGCTTGCGCCGGAGGACGCAAGGGATTTCACGAGAGTCGGAGAGTTCGCTCGGGTCGCGTCCTGACCGCTGAACTGCCTGGGCTGCCGCATCAGTGTGGAGTAGCCAGCCGAGCCTCCTCACGGCTCTCGAAGACGGCGAGTTCCTCGTTGATCTTGGCGATCATCTTGCGCACGCCCGCCTTGGTAAATCCCTTCTCGCCGACGGGATGATCACGTTCGAGGTCGGCGATCCGCTGCTCAAGGATTCGAAGGTCGCTGTGAGCCTTCTCGTATTCAGCAGCGTTGGTAATCACAGTAGCACCTCCACCAGGCCTTTGCGGCTCGCAGGATCAGTCGTCCGGCCAAAGAATTGTATCCAATCGTCCCAGTCCCGGCGATCTTCCGCTGCGAACAGGTGTTCCGTGGGACGCATCCCGAGTACTTCCGACAACTCGATCGCGTCGAGATTGCCCCGGGCGATGCGATCGGCGAAGTCCTGTCCGAGCAAGACGACGGCATCGGCGTCGTTGGGGGATTCCTTGGCGGTCACGAAGCTTCCATTCAGACAAAACCGCAGGGCCCCGGCGGATCGGCAGAGTCGCATCCACCGGCCGACCTGGCGGCCGAACCGTTTCCGCGCGACCGATCCTGTAGCGAAT
>JBJOHE010000051.1:0-8620 GCA_046047895.1 Planctomycetota bacterium
GTCGATCCCTTGCCCTTGGTGCCGGCGACGTGCACGACCGGCAGCCCGTGGTGCGGGTTGCCAAGCAGGGCCAGCAGCCGTCGCATCCGTCCCAGCCCGAAGGCCGTGCCGGGCGATCGAGGCGGCGTGCGCTCGTAGTCTTGCCGGGAGTCCAGCCAGGCCAGCAGGGCATCCACCTCGGGCGAACGGGGGGGAATGGGGAGGGTTGGCATTCTGCGACGCGTGCCCGGAGTGAAGAACGGATTCACCAGCCTACCGCGGCCGCGGCTGCCGGGGTTTTCACTCTTGACCCTCGGCGGCCGTCCCAAGACCCTCCCGGGCCGACGATCCCCGGGTGCCACGCATGCGTCTGCTCATTCTTCTCACGATCCTCCGCCTGGCGGCCGTTGGCCTCGGTGCCGGCGGCCGAGCCGTGGCTCAGGAACCGCTGCCGGTCGCCGTGGACGGCTCCCCGCCGCCGATGTACCTGGCCGAGCCTTTCACCGAAGCGGGCTTGAGCGGGATGCCCAGCTGCATCGATCCGGGGGGAGCCCGCTGCTGGCCCCGCTGGTTCGCCGGCGCCACAGGGCTCGTGATGACCCGCACGCTGCCGGCCGGGGCGGCCACGATGCAGCCGCTGGCCGGGAGCCAGTTGATGACGAGCGATGCCGACTTCGGCTGGCCCGGGGGCGTCGATCTCCACATCGGCCGCTGGTTCGGCGACCGGCAGCAGCATGCCGTCGAACTGATCTACTGGGGCGTTTACCAGATGGGCTCGTCGGCCACGCTGGCGGCCGGACCACCGGGGATCGATGCGATCCCGCAGGCACCGGGGGCGAGCGTCGGCGGCATTCCGGCAAGCGCTTTCCTGACCAACGCGGCCCAACAGGAAATCACCCGGGCCGACGTGATCAACGACGTGGAGATCAACTGGATCTACTCGCTCTGGGATCGGCCCGAGTTTCTGCCCCGGGAGCGGGCGGTGAATCTGATGTGGCTGGCCGGCTTCCGCTTCTTCCAGGTCAACGACCAGCTCACGCTCACCACCGGCTCGGGCGATCCCGCGATCGGCGCGATCGATTTCGGCGTGGCGACCAACAACAACATCTTCGGCGGGCAGGTCGGGGCAAAGTTCGACTGGCGGTTCCTGCCGCGGCTGCGGTTCAACGTGGTGCCGAAGTTCATGATCGGCGGCAACGCGATCACCAACACCTCCTCGCTGGCCGGCGCGAACGGCACCCAAGCCACGTTCGCCGGTGGCGTGCCGGCCCGCGCCTATTCCGAACTCGGGGTCTTCTCCTGGCTTGGCTCGGTCGACACCGGCATCGCCTGGGACGTGACCGAGCACTGGAGCCTGTGGATGGGCTACCGCGTGGTTGGCGTGGGCAACATCGCCCAGGCCGACGCCCAATGGCCGCCGGTGGTCAGCTCGCCGGCCTCGCTCTCCGGCATCGCCGCCGGCAGCGAAACGATCATCCACGGCGGCTTCGCAGGCTTTCAGGGCCGGTACTGACGCCGCGGCTGCCGGCCTCATGCCGGGAGGTTTCGCGATTTGGCGCCGCGCCGCGGCCTGCGGTATAGCACCCATGTAGTTCGATGTCCTGACTTGAAGGAATCTTATGCTTTCCAATGCCAAGCAGCAGCAGGTCTACGAGGCGATCGCCGCGGCGGTGCCGGTTCCGCTCGATGCTTCGAAAATCACGGTCTCTCTCGGCACTTCCTACGTGAAGAGTCCGGTGAAGGCCCACGACTATGCGGCCGGTGTGATGGCAGCCTTTGGGTCGGTCGTCGAGCATCTGGGCACCGTGCGTGGCCTCCCCGCCCAAACGATGCAGCTCGACCGCCGCCGCTGTGGTCTCCTGCTCAACGGCCTGCAGCTCCACTTCCAAAACGGCTACAGCACGATCATGGACAAGTGGGGCGTGAACCCCGACAACGGCACCTACCGCGCCAAGGACGGTCGGTACGTGACGATGATCGGCATCCACCCGCACCTCCGCGACCGGCTGCTCGTCTACCTCGATTGCACGAATACCGCCCAGGCGATCCAGGCCGCCGTGGAGAAGAAGACGGCCGAGGAACTGGAGCGGGACGCGATCGCGAAACAACTGCCGCTCGGTATCGTGCGGACGCCCGAGGAATGGGCGGCTCATCCGATTGGAGCCGCGGTGCTCGATCGGCCGATCATCGACTTCCATGGATCAGGGAACGAGAGACAACGACTGCTTGGGGCAGCGAAGCATCGACCGCTCGAGGGCGTCCGGGTGGTGGAGCTCACGCACATGGTGGCCGGGCCAAACTGCGGCCGGCTGCTCGCCGAGCAGGGTGCCGACGTGATCAAGGTGCAGCCGCCGATCGGTGACTGGGTGCTGCCGATCTGGATGGACGGCAGTTGGGGAAAGAAGAACATCCTCCTCGACATCGGCAGCCGTCGCGGCAAGGCGAGGTTTCACGACCTGCTGGCCTCAGCCGACGTCCTGATCGACGGCCAGCGGCCGGGAGTGCTGGATCGGCAGGGACTCGACGACGCGGGGTTGAAGGCCGTCAATCCGAACCTCGTGCGGGCCTCGCTCTCCTGTTTCCCGCTCGGCACCGCGTGGGGCGAGCGGCCCGGTTTCGAGCAGATCGCCCAGGCGGTGAGTGGCACGATGCATGTGCATTCCGCCGGGATGACGGCCCCGACCGTGGTGCCGGCGCTGCTCAACGACTACCTCACCGGCTATCTGGTGGCGATCGGGGTCGTGGCGGCGCTGGCTGAGCGGGAGCAGACGGGGGGCTCTTTCCACGTCGCTTCTTCGCTGGCCCGCTGCTCGTCGCTGGCCCCGAGTCTCGCCGAACCGCTCGACGCCGAGCCCTACGAGCCGGTCCGTATGCAGGATCTCGTCAAGTACGGCATTGACCAGCCTACCCCGGCTGGAATCTTCACTCGGATCGCGCCAGCGGTGGAATTTAGCCATACCCCTTCGCACGTGCACCAGCATCCCACGCTGATGAACTCGATGCCCGACACGACCGGCTGGGATGAAGTGCCGACAGTCCCTCCGGAAGTGCCCCACTACCAATCGCGGCTTGCGCGAGAGGGGAAGATCTACGGCCTCGTCGAGTGCTTCGGCATCGAGGACCGGTCCGACGGCGGCGGCATCATGAGCCTCTGCTCGAAGTCGCTGATCGACTACGTGCTCGCCCACCGCAACGACTGATCCCGCATTCTCACCCAGGGCCAAGGGGTGTGGGATTCCGAGCGGCTATGTGGAAGTTTGCCTGGATCTCGGGAGAGACGACGCTGGTGCCGCGGCTCGGCTGGCTGCCTCGTAGCGGCAGGGCGGCGAGGAACCGCGAAGGCTCGCTGCGGCCGTGTCAGAAAACGATCGTGCCCCGCATCATCCACAGGTCGGCATCGGTCTGGCCGACTCCAGCCGCCGAGAGCGGGTTCCAGATGTGTTGGTAGCTGGGAATCAACCGGATTGCGGGCGTGACCGCGTAGTCGTAGAAGACCTCCATGCCCTGCTCGTTCTTCACGTTGATGGTTCCCCCGGAGTAGGCCCTGACCTGGTTGACGAGATCGGGGCTGATGCCGTTCATGTACCAGCCGATGCCGACGCTGTCGTAGGCCCGGGATTCGGCGAGCCCGCGAGCGAACAGAGCCACGCTGCCGTCCCCGGTGATGGTGTTGGTTCGCTGGGGAGCCCAGCCCGCCCGGCCAAACACGCCGACGCCTCGGAGCGGCTGGCCGCTCTTGATCTTGCCCGGGATGTCCCTGGGCCGATCGGCCACGTAGAGATATTGCGACGCGTTGGCGATCAGGAAGCAACTGTCGTTGTAGTTGTTGATCGGCAGGCCGGCCGTGTCGGGACTGCCCAGGAGCGCGCCGATCGCCTGCGGGATCTGTCCCGGCGTCAGCACGCCGAAGGGATTGGCGAGGTCGAGCTGATACTGGTTCGACCAATTGAAGGCTGGTGAGAATTGCCCCGGAAGGCCGCCGATGTCATACGACGCCACTGCGGTGAAATACATGTTCACCCGGTCGAAGGCATTCGTGGCGAGGTTTTGCGCGCGGCTGTTCGGGTCGAGCACACCGCCGGCGAAGGCGAGCTTTTCGGTCGGCGCCCAGACACCAAGGACGGCCCAGGCGGTGGGGTTGTAGAAGTTGACGGTGATCGGATTCTTGTTGAAGGCGAAGTTCGCAAAATAGAACTTGTAGCTGTCGCCGAACAGTGTCTGGTCGGGAATGAAGATGTCGCTGATCTTGCCGACGATGAAGCTCGTGTGTTCGCTCAGACCCTGCACGAGAAAGTACTCGCTCGGCAGCATCGTGGAGTAGGCGAGGGGATCGGGCTGAAGGAGGCCGGTGTAGGTCGGTACGCTCGCACCGGTGTTGAAGGTCTGCTCCGGATCACCGCCATAGCGGGCCTGCGTGGTGAAGTGGATCAGGCCGCCGTCCCACCAGCCGGCCCGGCCGGTATCGATGTTGAGCGACATCTGGGTGTTTTGGACGAACCAGTCGCCGGGGTCGAGCCCGCCCGACATCAGGTCCTGATAGGCGCTCGTCGTGTAGACATCGAAGAAGTAGCCCTTGCGGGCCAACTCGGTTCGCCGGCCGCCCCAATCGCCGGTGAGTTGCGTGTTGTTCCAAAACCCCTGATCGGCGACCGTGCCCGGCAGGCCGAACACGGGGCCATTGTTGAAGAACGGCAGGAGGACGGGAGCCGCGTTGGCAAGTGAGAGGTGGTCGGTCTTCACCGGGCCGAAGGGATCCGCCGCCGCAGGACCGGATTCGACCGCTGCCGACTGGGCGGCCTGGCCCTCGATCAGATGGCCAAACCCGTCGAAATTGCCGCCTTGACCAAAGGCCTCGCCTGCGTTCCAAAAGCCCAATAGAGCCGCCGTGGAAAGGGCGACGAGCAGCGGCCGCCGTCGCTGGTGCATTCCCGCAGGACGATGGCCTCGAGCGGACTGGAACCAGAGTTTTGTCATATCTTGACTCGTTCGCACTGCGAATGGTTTTGCCGGCACAGGCGGCACGCTCGGAGCAATCGGCATGAGCGATTTGGGCCGGTGACTCGCGCTGACTGAGCCGGAAAAGTCACCGCAGCCGGAGCCGCTCCGCCGAGGCTGAAGCCTCGTGGGCGCAAGCCGCGTCGTTTAGGGGGGCTGATCGACGCTGGATCGGGGTGCCGCTGAAGCGCTTCCTCGCCACCCGTCCGGCGGCAAACACGGCGGCACCTGGGCTCTGATCTGCTAGGATAGGGCTCCATGACGATCTGCCTGCTCAAGTCGAAAATCCATCGGGCCGCGGTGACCGGAGCCTCCGTCGATTACGAGGGGAGCCTCACGATCGCGGCCGACCTCGCCGACCGGGTCGGCCTGCGTCCCTATGAGCGGATTCTCGTGGGGAATCTCTCCAACGGCGAGCGGTTCGAGACCTACGTGATCTACGGCCCCGCCGGCTCCGCCGTGATCGAACTCAACGGGGCCACGGCCCACCTGGGCAAGCCGGGCGATCGGCTCACGATCATGTCGTTCACCTGGCTTGACGAGCCGGAGGCCGCCAGTCACAGCCCCGCTGTGATCGTGCTCGACGAGCAGAATCGCGTCGTCCGCGGGTAATGCAGATCGCTCGGCTCTCGGCGGCGGCTCAGCCGCAGTAGTCGATCGCCCGGGCGATCTCGCTCTTGAGGTCCTTGCGGGCGACGATCCGGTCGATGAAGCCGTGCTCCAAGAGAAACTCGCTCGTCTGGAAGCCGGCAGGAAGCTCGACCCGGATCGTGGCCTTGATCGTCCGCGGGCCGGCGAAGCCGATCAGGGCCCGAGGTTCGGCGAAGCAGAGGTCGCCGAGCGAGGCGAAGCTCGCCGCCACGCCCCCCATCGTGGGATTGGTGAGCACCGAGATGAACAGGCCGCCCGCCGCCGAATAGCGGGCCAGGGCCGCGGAGACCTTCGCCATCTGCATCAGCGAGAGAATGCCCTCGTGCATCCGCGCGCCGCCACCGGAGGCGCTGATGATGATCAGCGGCAGGTTTCCGGCGGTGGCTCGCTCCACGAGCCGAGCCAGCCGTTCGCCCACCACGCTGCCCATGCTCCCCATGATGAAGGCTGAATCGGTCACCCCGATCGCCACGCGGCGGGCGCGAATCATGCCCGTGCCGGTCAGGGCGGCGTCGGAGAGCCCCGTTCGCCGCTGTTCGGCCACGATCCGGTCGGCGTAGGGCTTTTTGTCTTTGAATCCGAGCGGGTCGGTCGGCCGGAGGGTGGCGTCCCACTCCTCGAAGGTGCCCGCATCGAGCAGTTGCTCGATCCGCTGGGCCGCCGACACATACCAGTGAAAGCCGCACTGGGGGCAGACGTTGAGCTGCTCTTCCGCTTCCTTGCGGTAGATCGTGGCCCCGCAGCCGCCGCATTTGAGCCACAGGCCTTCGGGAACACCCCGCTTGTCTCGCGGACCGCGGGCCACGGGCTGGCGGCTCGGCAGCCCACGGCTTCCCGCCAAAGGCTGGCTCCGTTCACCGGGAATGGCTTCGGCCGCGCTGAAGGCGGTGGGTGAGCGACGGCTGGGCATTGGACGAAGGCGAGCGAGAGGAGAGCGGACGGGCGGCCGCCGGGATGGCGATCACCGGCCACAGTGTACGCGCGGCCCCTTGGTCCGGGCAGCGCCGGAATCAACGGCGATCACCCGGCAGGGGCGGGGGCCGGCTGGTCGAAGGCTGCGACGGTCGAAACCACCGGCCGGCCTCCGGCCAGCCATTGGGCCGCCACAGGCAACACCGAGAGCGGGTCGGCGGCCGGATCTCGCTGCCAGAGATCCCCCAGTGGAGCGGCCGCCACCAGCCAGCGGACGACCGCGTCGAGGGGGGCCGGCACGACCACGGCGATCCGGCCGGTCGGATGCCGCTTGAAGAGCTTCTCGAGCGCCTCCTCAACCCGGCTGCGGGCGTCTTCGAGGAGTTCGCCTTCGGGCGGAGCCACGGTCCAGGGATCGTCCTGCCACTGCCGGTAGAGCCGCGGCTGGAGCCGGCGGATGTCAGCCACCAGCTTGCCCTGCCAGAGGCCGAGGTCGAGGTTCGCCAGCAGATCGATCCGCTTGGACTGGATGCCGAAGCGGTTGCCGAGGATCCGGCCCGACTGAATGCCGCAGGCGGTCGGCGCCGTGTAGATTGCCTCGGGCGGGGTGGCGGAAAGCCGGTCGGCGACGGCAGCCACGTCCGCCAATCCCTCCGCGGACGGCGGGACGTCGAGCGAGCCGCGGACGCGGCCCTGCCGTTCATAGTCGGTTGCAGCCGAGCGGATCACGAGCAGATGGTCGGGCATCGGGGAGTCATTCGTCTCCGGGGGCCAAAGGGGGGCCGGGTCGCTCAGGCGGCGGCGCGGGCGATTGCTTCCAGTTCGGTGATGGCGCGGGCGTAGTCGGGAGAACGGATCACGGCGCTGCCGGCCACGATCAGTTCGGCGCCGGCAGCGGCTACGGGCCCGACGGTGTCGGTCGCGATGCCGCCGTCCACGCCGAGCCGGAAGCGGAGGCCGCGGTCGCGCCGCGCCATGGCCAGCCGGCTGAGCCTGTCGAGCGCCCGGGGCTCAAACGGCTGCCCACCGAAGCCCGGCTCGACGCTCATCACGAGCACTCCGTCACAGAGGTCGAGCCAGGGCTCGATCCGTTCCAGCGGTGTGCCGGGGCTGATCGCCAGGTGGCCGCGGGCACCCTGCTCCTGGATGGCGGAGAGGACCGGCCGCGGATCAGCGACCGCTTCCACGTGGACCGTCACGATGTCGGCTCCGAGGCGGGCGTAGTCGGCGGCGGTCAGTTCCGGCTCTTCCACCATCAGGTGAACTTCGATCGGCACGCGGGCGGCCTTGCGGACTGCCTCCACCACCACCTGCCCATACGTCAACTGGGGCACGAACCGGCCGTCCATCACATCGAGATGCAGGGCCTCGGCACCCGCCTCCTCGAGTCGACGCACCTCCCGGGCTAGATGGCCGAAGTCACAGAGGAGCAGCGCAGGCAACACGATGGGCCCGTTCGTCTCGAGGACGTCCGTCACTCGAGCGAATCCTGCGGCATCTGCGGAACGCGGTGGGTGCTCACTCATAGGCCGCCCCGCGTTGACGCGAGGCGGAACCCAAAGTGTAGCACAGCCGGACGGAGCCCGGGGCCGCGGCGTTCGGACTGGGCCAGCATCCCGGCAGGCCGTTTCGGGACACCACCAAGCCTGTCCTTCTCTCGAGGGGATCGCGGGCCGTTTCCTCACGAAATCCTCATGATTGGCGGCTAGTTTTCGAGCCTCCTGGGAACCGGCCCTGGTTGGCGGCACAATGCTCGGGCCTGGCGGCCTCCCGCCGGAGACGACCGAGTCTGGCGACGTGTGGAGTCCCTCCGGATGATCATCAACAAGCGGTACGGGCTTCGTGGCCACCAGCCCGCGTCCGGATTGGTTTGTCGCTCCGTCGGCTGGTTCGGATGGCTGGCGATGGCTGCCGGCCTGTCGGGGGCGGTTGCGGAAGACTCCGCCCTTACAGAACTCCCCGCCTACCACAAGGCGACCGGGGAAGTGGCCGGGTCGCTCAAGTGCGTGGGCTCCGACACGATGAACAACCTCGTCGCGCTCTGGGCGGAGGGTTTCAAAAAGTATTACCCGAGCGTTCGGGA
>JBJOHE010000052.1:0-7438 GCA_046047895.1 Planctomycetota bacterium
CTGGGGCCGCTACGCGATCGACGTGACCGCCACCGGCTTCGAGAACGCCACAAATCACTCCTTCGGCACGCTCGAGGCCGCGCTCGCGGGCGTGACCGAACTCCGCATCTTCAACAACGTCAGCCGCCGTACCGACCCCGACTTTGCCAACAACTTCATCGGCGACGAGGTCGCCGCCACCTGGTACATCGACAACATCACCGCCGCGGCCGCCGTACCCGAGCCGACCTGCAACTGGCTCGGCTGGACGGTCGCCGCGGGGCTCCTCTCCCTCCGGCCGGGTGCGGCATCCCGGAGACCGGTACGCCACAGCCAGCATCAACCGCGGTTGCGGTGAAGGGCGGGCTTCACGCAGGCCGCGACAGCGGGCGACGGTGTGAACCGGCCCGGGAGCAGTTCGGCAAGCTTCGCCATTACGGCTGCCGGATCGGCAATGAGATCGGGATAAGAGACCTCGAGCAGCCTCACGCGATCGCTCGCCGCCAGCGCCCGACGGATCTGACGGCTGTGGTGCTCCTGGACCTCGATCAGGTGCTGCCTCTCTGACTTCGGGTTCTGTCCCTGCCGGGCGAGCATCGCCCACTGCGAGTCGACCACCTGCTCGGTCGGCCGCACCATGTAGATGATCGTGTAGCGATGGGGCGGCGGCAGGCTCGGCAGGAGCGCCGAGATCACCTTCACCACCTTGCCCGCCGCCTGCTCGATCAGCCGTGGGCTCTTGGGGAGTTTTTTGACGTCCTCCCATTCGTAGTAGCCCTCGGGATTGTCTTCGTCAGCGGTCCGTCGGCCGTCGGTCAGGGGCTCGATCCCGCCCGCAGCCAGCATCTGCATCATCAGTGAGGTGCCCGACCGCGGCAGCCCCGAGACCACGACGAGGTCGAGCGGCTCGATCGCGGCGAGTTCCTCGGCCTCGCGGGCTGCAACCTCCCGCCGGGCCCGGTCGCGATCGGCCCGAGCGGCCGCCCGCTCCTCCACCGCCCGCTTCACCACGGCCTCCTGCTCAAGCGACGCTGCCCGCAGGTCTCGCGCCCTCTCAAAGGCCTGCAGCTCTTCAATCGTGGCCTCCTGCCGCCGATCGAGCCCTCGGAGCACGCGGGCCAGTAGCCGGCGGGCCCGCACGAAATCGCCCGAGAGCGCGAGGCAGTTTCGCAGCGGCCGCTCCGCCTCCTCGAGCCGGCCGTCGGCCTGGAGCGCGGCGCCGAGCAGGAAGTGGCCGAGCGGGTTGCCGTATTGGAGGCCGATGGCGTCGAGGGCCGACTCGACGGCCTCGGCAGCCCGACCGGTGCGGAGCTGCACGCGGGCGATCACGAGAAAGGCCTGGGGATCGTGGGGATCGACAGCGAGCACCCGCCGGGCCGCCTCCTCGGCGTCGGCGAACCGCCGCAGGGCGAGATAGCTGCGAGCCAGCATCAGTTGAAGCTGCGGTTCGTCGGGCATCGTTTCCCGCACCCGCTCAAGCGCTGCGAGGGCCGCCGAAAAGTCGTCCTGTTGGATCGCGATCGAGGCCTTGATCAAATCGGCCTGCTCGGTTCGGCCGAAGGTCTCGCGGGCCCTGTCCACCGTGGCATCAGCCTCAGCAAGCAGGCCCAGTCGCATTTGGCACGTCGCGAGCAGCTGGGCGTAATCAGTCCGGAAGGGCTGGGCATCGAAGCAGGATTCGAGCAGCGGCAGGGCCTGCTCGTACCGCTGGCCATACATCAACGCCCGAGCCATGTTCCAGTCGTTCTCCCGAGTGGTCTCGGCGGCGGCCTGGCCGGGGTCATCCGGAATCTCGTCGATGTAGCCGAGGGCCACAAACTGTTCGAGCAGGGCCTTGTCGGCCGTCTCACCGAGCCCCATTCGGGCAGGCCGCTCGGCTCCGGGCCCCTCCCAGCTGGGAATCGTTTCCACTGGCCGGCGGTCGGTGAACACCTCCGTCAGCACCCGTCCTTCCATGTCGGCTCCAACGGGCAGGCCGAACCAGTGAAGGATCGTGGGGGCGATGTCGAGCAGCCGCGCCCCGTAGACGAGCTCATCGCGTTTGAATCCCGGGCCCGCCGCGGCAAACACGCCCTGCGGCCGATGCCAGACGGTGATCCCGGCCGGCACGCGGGGCGTGAACTTCGGCCGGAGATGATCGGAGTGGAAGCCGTGGTCGGAGACCACCATCACAGCCGCGTCGGGCCCGGCCAGCTGCACCAGCCGCCGCAGGAAGAGATCGTGCAGCCGGTAGATGCCGTTGACCACATGCTGATAAAGGTCGTAATCCCCCTCGGGGATGCCTGCCATCCGCGGCGGGTGGTAGGGCATGAACAGGTGACTGATCTCGTCCACCGTGCGGTAGTAGACGGCGAAGAAGTTCCAGTCGGGATCGGCCTCCATGAGGTGGGTGGCCGCCTCGTGCACACTCAAGGCCTCGGCGAGCTTTCCTGCCAGGGCCCAGAGCCGCTTGTCCTTCGCCTGATCGACCCGGTGGGCCTCGGGCACAAACAGGCGGATCACTTCGTCGGGATCGATCTCCTGGGGGCTGACGCGGAGATCGTTCATCGCAGCGGCGAGCGACTCGGGCCAGTAGGTGCCAGGCGGGGGCGGCGGCCAGTCGGCCGGATCCGAGCCGGGCGGCACGTTCGGCAGATGGCCGAACATGTTCGACACCATGCAGCCGTCGAGATCCTGCTCGCCGTGGGTGGCGAACCAGCTGACGACATGGCTCCGCAGCCCCCGCTCGCCCAGCATCTCCCAGAGGGTGCGGCACTTCCGCGTGGCGGCCGAGACCGGCACCACCCGCCCGCTCGCCGGATCGACCTCCGTGAAGCCCGACACCCCGTGGTGGTAGGCCATCTTCCCCGTGGCGATGCTCGTCCAGAGCATCGGCGAGAGCTGCGGCTCGAGCGTGGCGAGGTTGCCGCTCGTCCCCTCTTCCACGAGCCGCCCCATCCCGGGCATGCCCCCCGAGTCGATCAGCGGCTGGATGATCTTCCAGTCGGCCGAATCGATCCCGACGAGGAGGAGCTTCCGAGGGGTCTTGCTAGCCATGGGGTTCGGAGTCTACCGAAAAACAGCCCGAACTGGTCGATCCCCTCGGCGGCGGCGACGTCGGGCCGCCCCCTCGCGCGGCTACGGAGGCCGTCTGGCATGATGTCGCATGGAGCTCGCCATGAAGACCCACCAGACACCTCCAGAGCCGAACTTCGGCCAAACGCCCGGAGCAGCAGGCTCAAAACTGCCAGGCGGGCGGGCGGAGGAGATCCGACCAAAGACGGCCGGAAGCCGCCACTGGCAGCTCTTCGCCATCGGCCAGGCGCTTGGCTGGAGCCAGGTCGCGGTCGTGTTCACAGCCGCAGCGGTGAGTCGAGGGCAGTCGGCAACGCAGGTTCTCTGGGTTGTGACCGCAAACATCGTCGTCGGAGTCGTCGTCTCCACCATGCTGGCGATCATGCTGGGACGACTCCACTGGGGCCGGCTCTCCACAGCCAAGCTGCTTCCGCTTTGCCTGGTCGCCCTGATCCTCGCAACGGTTGCACATCTGATCGTCGTCAGCGTTTCCAGCGTGGCGGGGCAAGGGGCCTGGTCCTTCGCCGGCTTTGCGGGACCGACGGTAGGCGGCGTCTTTCGGCCTCTGATCCTCTATTCCTTGTGGCTGGCGGGACTGCTGCTCGCCAGACTGTTCGTCGAACGCCGAACGGCACGCCTTCAGATGGCGAGAATGCAACAGGAAATCCGCGACTCCGAGCTCGAACTCCTTCAGAGCCAGCTCGATCCGCACTTCCTGTTCAACGCCTTGACGTTGCTTCAGGCCGAGGCCGACGACTCCGAACGGGTTCGAGAGCTCACGCTCCGACTTTCGCTGTATCTCCGGGCCGCGATCGGCTCCGGCCAAGCGGTTGTGGCAGTGGGGCAACAGGTCGAGGCCTGCCGCGCCTATCTTGAACTCCAGCGGGCGCGATTCGGCGACCGACTCTCATGGCGACTGAGCATCGACGACGAGGTCCTGCCCGTTCCACTGCCGAGCCTCACGCTCCAGACTCTCCTGGAGCATGCGGTCCGCTACGGCCTTGAGGCCGACGGCAACGAAACAGAGATCATCCTCTCGGCCCGCCTCCTGACCGAGAGGCTCGTCATCGATGTCAGCAATCCGGGTACACTCGCTGCTCCCGGCGGCACTGCGTCCACAGGAGGAACGACGGCCCGGAAATGGCGGCCAAGCGGCCTTCCAAACCTGACCCGCCGGCTCGAGCTTGCCTACGGCCCGCGAGCCCGCCTTGAGCAGTGGAGCGAGGCGGGACTCGTCCATACCACGATCCAAGTGACGATGAACCAATCCCCGGCAGGCGATCCCGCGCGATGACACTCCCCCGACTCCACGCCCTGCTCGTCGATGATGAAGCTCCCGTTCGCAAGCGGTTTCAGCAGTTGCTGGCGGCCCACCCCGAGGTCCTTGTTGTGGGTGAAGCCAGCTCGGTCGCGACCGCCGCCCAGCTGCTCTCCGAACGGGCGGTCGATGTCGTTTTTCTCGACATTGTGATGCCGGGCGCCGATGGCTTTGGGCTGGTCGGTGCGCTCCCGAAGCAGACAGCGGTCGTCTTCGTCACGGCGCACGCCGAGTTTGCCGTGCGGGCCTTTGATGTGGACGCAACGGATTACCTCGTCAAGCCCGTCGATCCAAAACGGCTGGCCGTCTGCCTCGAACGAGTGGCTGCTCAAACCGGCCGGGCCGAGCCATTGATCGAAGTGACTTCCATGGGGCTGAGTCGTCGCGTGCCAACCGCCAGCATCGTGGCGGTCGAGGCCCGAGGCACGGAGGTGAAGATCCTCTTTCGAGACACCCCTCCGGTGGTCGCCCTCGGAGGGCTCGGCGATTGGTTCGAGCGACTTCGGGATTCGGGCCTCGAGCGGGTCACTCGCTCTCTGCTGGTCAGGCCGGCAGCGATCCTGCGAGCCGAACGACTCAGCCGAGACGAAATGCTCCTCGATCTGGACGGCTGCGTCGGCCTCCGCCTCGGCCGCACCGGTGCCGACCGGATCGAGCGGCTCCTCGACGAGGGGAAACGCCGTCACACGATGGGTCCGGACTCGTCTACCGAAACAGTCCGTCGGTAATCCCCACCGCTCCGGCGCGGGCCTAGCCCCGCTGCCGATGCAGCGCGGGATCGACGGCGGCCGCTGCGGCTGCGGCATCGAACACAAAGCCCTCGCCTTCGCCAAGGAATGCCGCCAGCCGCCGAGCCATCGTCGCTGGGTCAGCCACCGCCTCTGCATACGACATGTCGAACACCCGGGCCCGGCCCTGCGACTCGAGCCTCGCGAGGAACGTCCGCGTGGCTGTGGCCTGTCGTTCGTAGATCGCCGCCAGGGCATCGTCGCTGACAGCCGCGCCGGCCTTTCCCGAGCGGGTGAGCATCGCCCGCTGCGAGGCAACGACCTCCGCAATGGGCCGCCGCATCACGATCACGAGTGCGGGCAAGGCCGAGTCGTCCCGGGGCAGGTGCTGCACCAGCGGCGTGACAATCTTCACGGCCTTGCCCTCGGCTGCCTTCAGCCAGGAGGCATCTTTCATGATCCGCTTGACCGGCTCAAACTCGACGTAGCCCCGCGGGTTGCTCTCATCGGCCAGCCGCTGGTCATCGGCCACGACGGCCACGCCTCCGGCGGCGAGCATCTGCATCGCCATCGAGGTGCCCGACCGCGGCAGCCCGGTCACCACGATCACGCACTCCCGTGGGCTGGCCGTAAAGGCCACCGCGGGCCTAACCCGGTCTGCCCGGCTGACTTCCGCAGGGGCGGTCGCCGCCCGCCGTTGCCCGCTCGGCCCAGGGCTCTCCCAGCGCTGGCGACGTTGCCGGCGAGCCTCCCGCGCCAGCCGCTGGTGCTCGGCTGCGGCGGTGTAGTCGTGCCGCTCCCGCCCGAGAAACGTCGCCAACACGCGGTGAGCTGTAGCATAGTTGGCCGCCTGGGCCACGGCCCCCCGGAGATGCCCCTCGGCCTCCTGGGTCTCGCCCGATCGCCAGAGAGCGAGCCCGGCAAGCAAATGGGCCGCCGGGAAATGCGGGCGGCAGCCGGTGGCTGCCCGCGCCTCCAGGATCGCCATCGCGTCGTCGCCACGATTGAAGGCGGCCCGCGCCAGACCGAAGTGGGCCATCGCGTGGAGCGGATCGATCTCGACCACCGCCCGGAAGGCCGCGGCCGCCTCGGCGGGCCTTCGGAGTGCCAAAAGGGCATTGCCCCGCTCGAGGTGGAGCGCCGGCTGGCGGCTCGGCTCGACGCCTTCAATGCTCTCGAGCCGGGCGAGTGCGTCGGCCCAGCGTTGTTCGGCGGCGCAGAGCTTCGCTTCCAGAAAGACAAAGGTGCGTGGATCGGCGGTCGACCGGCCGCGGAGATGCCGCAGCCGCCGATGGTGCTGCTCCGAGAGTTGTTCCCGATCGATCCCGCCCCACAGGTCGTCCCCGCTGGGCTCGGGGAGGCCCTGATCCCGGCGAATCTGCTCGACAAAGCCCCGCAGTTCGACCGCCGCCTGCTCCATCGCCGCCCGCTTCCGGCTCGCGAGCAGCTCGAGCGTGTCTCGGGCGGTTGCGAACTGCCCGAGTTCCACCAGCCAGTCGAAGATCGCCACACCAAACCTGCTCTCGTTCGGCCAGCGATTCCAGAGATCGGAGAGCATTTCGGTGGCCTCGCCAAGGCGACCACCGTCGGCGAGCGATCGGGCGAGATTCCAGCGCAGCTCCCGGAGCGTCTGGTCGATGGCCTCCTGACGATCCTCCGGCACCGCATCGATGTAGCCCAGGTCGGCGAGCTGCTGGATGGCCGCCGCCGCGGCCTCCGAGCCTCCTTCATCGACACCCTCGAGCACGGCAGCGTCGCCCGGCACGTCGTCCCAGGAGTCGATCTCTGCCATCGTCGGCGGCTGCTCATAAATATCGAGCAGCGGCCGGCCATCCATGTCGCGGCCGACCGGCAGGCCGTAGAGCGAGAGGATCGTCGGGCAGATATCGAGCAAGGTGGCTCCCGAAATCAGTCCGTCGCGGCGGATCCCCGGCCCGGCGGCCACAAAAACACCGAGCGGCCGGTGCTCGGCGGCGGGGCCCGCCGGCTCGTTGGGCAGCGACCTGACCCGCATGTGATCGGGATGGAAGCCATGGTCGCTGACCAGGATCACCGTCACGTCATCCCCGGCAAGGGCCAGGAGCGCCCCGAGCATGGTGTCGTGAAACACATAGGCCCCGCCGAGCACCTGCGAATAGAGGGCGAAATCCTCCTCGGACACCCAGGGCAGGCGGGGCGGGTGATACCGCATGAAGGCGTGGGAGAAGTGGTCGATCGCATCCTGGTAGACCGCGCAGAAATCCCAGTCGGGGCGGGCGTGCAGGGCGTGGGTGGCCGCGGCCTGAACGCCGGCCATTTCCGCGACCATCTTGGCGAGCACGCCGAGCCGCTGGTCCTTCTTCTGATCGATCTCCGCGGC
>JBJOHE010000053.1:0-5952 GCA_046047895.1 Planctomycetota bacterium
CCCCCCAGGTCAACCAAACCCCAGCCCCGAACTGCCCACCGAAGCCTTGGGCCACAAGACCCGTGGCCGCAGGCTTGCAGCCTGCGGTATGCGGGGACCATTCCCAACATGGCAGACGCAACCATCGAACCAATGCCAACCGGTTTTGGGCAGGCTCCAAGCCTGCCCCCACGGGTCAACTGGAGCCCGGTTCCCGAACCTGTTTCGCTGGCTCCGGCCTTGCCGCTGACACTCTTGACCGTGGCCAAATACCTGCGTCGCGACCCGCGGCGACGCTGATCCGGCGGTCGCGAAACCGTCACTCCGCCATCCCGGCATCAGGCCAGTTCCACCCAGGAGCGGCAGCCGCCGTAGCGGTCGTGCCACGGGAGCATGAGCGGCTCGGGCAGCGGCCGCACCTCGACGGTGAGCACGTGAAGCTCGTCACGCCAGCGGTGAAACCGCTCGGCCACGACCGCGTCAGCCCAGACATGGCGGTTGCGGAAGGCAGCGAGGTCAGCGAGCGAGTGCACCTGCACCGCGTCGAGAACCGTCGCGGCGTGGGTGAACCGCACGCTCCCTTCCGGTGGACGGTCGGCCTCGATGCCGGCGAGCAGATCGCGGGCTTCCGGAATCAACTGCTCGGCCGACTGATGCAGGAATGTCGGTAGCAGGAGAAACTCGGCCTGCTCCACGCGAAAGCGTCCACCGGGTTCGAGAATGCCGCCCTTGCGCAGGATCACATCCTGCCGGCCCTGGGCAAGCGCCCGACAAATGGCGGCCCATTCCTTGAAGGCGGTGCGAGGAATCTGCGGTTCCATGTCAGAAAATCAGACCGGATTCTTCCGCCCGAACGAAGAAAGTCAGCCATCGGGCGTGTCGAGGAGGTGCTGGAGACGGGCAGCCAGTTCGGGCGGGTAACGGGCGGGCCACGCAGCGTCTACAAGGCCGACATCGATCAGGTCGCGGACGTGCGTCTTGTCTTTGTCGCGATACGACGTGAGCTTCATCCGCACGACCGCCTCGAGCGTGAGCACCCGGTATGACTTGAATGACACTGACTCGGCGACGTCAGGCACCGGAGCCAGATACTCCGGGCGAACCTTCTCTCCCGCAAAGACAACGTGGACCGCGTCACGGGCCTTGGCCTCTTTGCCGTCGAGAAACATCTCGATCCCGGCGGCGCGTCGATGGACAAACCCGGCTCGTTCCAATGCCTCGCAGGCTCGGCCGAGATCCTCGCGCCGCAGGAGAAGATCCACGTCCTGGGTAAATCGCACCGCCGACTCGTCGGCCTGCTCCACCCAGGCCATCACCGCATTGCCACCGATCACGGCGTAGGGAACCGCCGCGGCTTCCAAGGCCGCCGTGGAACGCAACAACCTGGCCCGCACCTTTTCCACAGCCCGCTCCATGCGATCAAGCGACAACAGCCCGTCGTATTCAATCATGGATGACTCTCGCGAAAACGCCCTGAAGTCTAGCACGTGAAGCCATCCCTTCGTTTCCTGTCGACCGTCAACGGCCGGCCGCGTTCGCGCCGTCGGGCGGCAGGCTGGCGTGCCAGTCAAAGACCACCCGCTCGAGCAGGGCGGCGATCTCCGGCTGCTCGCCGACGAGGTTGCGAGTTTCCGCGGGGTCGGCCTCGAGGTCGTAGAGCTGCGGGTCGCTGCCGTCGAAGTTCACAAGCAGCTTCCAGCGGCCGTCCCGGACGGCGAGATCGGGATTGTCGCCCTGGCCCCAGACATCGTCGTTGCCTGGCCGATCAGGCGGGCGACGAAAGCAGAGCGGCCCGCTTCGGCCCTGTCCGGCCAGGCCAAGGAGCGTCTCGATCAGGTTCTCGCCGTCGAGCGTGTGACCGGGCGGCAAGGACGTATCGGTGAGGGCGTAGAGGGAGCGGTTGAGGTCGATCGCCGAGAGAATCGCCGCCGAATTGACGGATCCGGCCGCCGACTCGGCCATCAGCCCCGGCCCCCAGACGATCAACGGTGATCGGATGCCGCCCTCGTAGAGCCAGGTCTTCACGCCTCGCAGCGGGTCGCTCGTGCCCGCGCCAGGTTCCGGCCCGTTGTCGGAGCACACCACCACGAGCGTGTTGGGCCGGAGGGCTTCGTCGGTCCGAATTCGGTCGAAGAGCCTGCCCAGTTGCTCGTCCATCGAGTCGAGCACGCCGTGGTAGCGATCCCGTTTGCCGCCGCGGCCCCAGCGGTCCACGGGGGGAAAGAACGGGGAATGAACGTCGTCCGGCCAAACGTTCACGTAGAACGGCCGGCCGGCGGCGGCCGCCTCGTCGATGAAAGCGACCGCAGCCGCGACGAACCCGGCTGTGATCTGCGAGCGATCCACCCAGGTCACGGGACCGCCGAGATTCACCGCCTGCTCCCAGATCCGCCGCGGCCGGTCAGTATCGGGCGTGCGGGTCAGCGGCAGGAGCTTGGGCCCCATCCCCTCGAAGTTCGTCAGGCTGCGATCGAAGCCGTAGGCAGAGATCGGCGGGGCGTCGGCCACGTCCCGCTGGCCGCCCATGTGCCACTTGCCAAAATGGCCGGTGGCATAGCCACCCGCCTGAAGTTCCCGGGCCAGCACGGGAGCGGTCGGATCCAGCCACTGGGCCATTCCGCGGGCCTCGTTGGCGGCGCGGTCGTTGAGAAACGAACCGATCCGCCATCGCTGCGGATACTGGCCGGTGGTCAGGGCGGTGCGAGAGGGGGAGCAGATCGGGGAGTTGACGTAGAAGTTCGTGAATCGCAGCCCCTCGGCCGCCAGCCGATCGATGTGTTCGGTGGTCACCACGTCACCGCCGAAGGCCGACAGGTCCGACCAGCCCATGTCGTCGACAAACACCACCACGATGTTCGGAGCGGGCGACCTCGCCGCCACCGAAGCGGAAGCGAGAGTGACCGCGATCGCAAGCCAGGCGGAAAGTCTCATGCCCGGCCACCCGCAAGCACGGGCGGAATGAGGCTGAGGAACTGGCCCAGACCGCTTCGGCCCCGAGCGACGGCGGAATACACGCCGAGCAGGCCGCGGGCGAGCTTCGCGCCGGTCGGGTGCCAGGGCAGCCAGGCAGGTAGGAGGCCACTCGCCAGCGGCGCCCGCAGGATCGTGTTGTGGACCAGCGGAAGCATGAGCGGGTCGTGGACGTGGCCGATGCCGCTGGCCGGCTCGCGAAGCGTGGCACCGGGATAGCCTCCCCAGGGCACGCTGCCCATCGCGTAGGCCAGAGCCGACCAGGTATTGACCGCCACCAGGCCGTAGCGGAGATGCTCGACGAGCAGCTCGGCCCGGGCCCGATCAGCCGCGGGGAGCGAGCCTGGCAGCGTGACGCTTGCCGCCAGCGAGCCGGGGAGCGAGTGGGCGAACTCCGCCGCCCGGCCGCAGAAGGCCTCGACGTCGGCCGCGTCGAGCGGCACCTCGGTCGCCACCGGCACGAACCACTCGCGGTCGAGCAGCCGCCGATCCCGCCCGGCATCGATTCCGGTGAGAAAGGTCCAGGGCAGGCAGCCGTCGTCCGGCGGCCGCAGCTCGGTCGCCGCTTCCCAGGCGGCGGCCGCTCCGGGAAACCAGGCCGGCCGCGGCGACAGGCTTCCCAGGCGACCGGCCACCAGCCGCAGGAACTCGTCCCGCTGCGGCCACTGCCGGCAGGTGACGAGGCACTTCGTGGCGATGCAGTTGAAGGAGGTGTTGTTGGCGATCGAGCCGGCGACGAGATCCGCCTGGAAACGAAGCTGCGGCGGCGTGTATCGGCCGGGAACGATGATCCAGGGAGTGACGTTGCCGAGTTCACAGGTGATCGACTTCTTCAGAAGCGGCTCACTCCGGGCCCCAGGGTCTCCTCCCCACACGATGGCATCGAAGGCTGCCCGACCGCCGGTGAGATGGACGTGGGTGATGCCGGGAGCGGCGACCGCGGCTGCCGCAACGTCGGCGCCACCGACGATGATCTCGAGGAGGCCGGCCTCTCGCAGCGGCGCGAGCGCATCGCGATAGACCGGTTCGAGGGCGGCATGGAGCGGATGGAGCTTCAAGAGCACGGCCCGGCCGTGGGTGAAGATCTGATCGATGGCGTCGGCGGGCGCGAGGCCGGTCACGTTCCCCGCGCCGAGCACGACCGCCACGCCGCCGCTGCGCGGGCGGGAGGCAGCCTCGGCTCGCCAGGCGGAGGCAAACGTTTCAACGCTGCCGGGATGGCCGCACCGCACGGTGGCGGAATGGCCCCCGAAAATGACGCGATCGAAGAGCCGCGGTTCGGGGATGATGTCCACCGCGATGAACGAGCCGGGGCCGGCCGCATGGAGAACCCGCGGCGGGGAGGCAGGTCGCGGCAGCCCCTGGCTGGCGATCTCGCTCCAGACCCGCGCGGTGGTGAGCAACAGCCTGAGCGTGGCCAGTGGACCGGTGGCGGTCTCTTCCGCCATGACACTGGCCGCGGGCTTTTGGCCGGCCGACTTGAGCGCCACCGCCGCGGCCACCCAGGCCTCGGCCTGCTCGGCCACGCTCCGGGCGGTGGTCCGCGCGACCTCCGCCAGCGAGGCCGGGGCGGCCTGCTGCCAACGATCGACGGCTTGCTCGAGCCGCTTCACTCCATCGTCGAGCGACACCACCACGAAGCCCTCACTTCCCAATGCAATGCCGGGAGAATATCCGGTCGAGCAGATCCGTGCCGATCGCGGCCCCGGTGACCTCAGCGAGTGCGTCGACAGCCTGCCGCAGCCGCGCTGCGATCAGCGCCTCGTCGGCCGCGGCCGCCACAGCCTCGGCCGCGGCGGCGAGCGACTCCCGCGCCGACCGGCAGCCCAGAGCCAGCCGGAGCGTCGCGGGCGAGCCCGCCGGAGGCAGGGCCGCCACGGCAGCCAGGATCCGATCCCGAAGCTCGTCGATGCCCCGACCGTCGGTCGCGCTCGTGGCGATGCACTCGCCGGCGCCGGCGACGCCCCGGCCGGCACTCCCAGCCAGGTCGCACCGGGTCTCAACGTCGATCGCGATCGCTTCCGACGGCAGCGGCAGACCCGGCCGCTGAACCGCGGCTGCCGCCGCATCACGGCAGCAGATGACCACCGCCGCCCGCGCGAGCTGCACCCGGGCCTGGGCCGCCGCGGCGGCCATGAGCTGGTCGGATGCCGCCTCGTCGGCATCGAGATCGCCGGGAAGATCGACGAGCAGGCAGGCCGTCTCGTCGGCGCCGAGCCGCGCCTCGAGCCAGTCGCGGGTCGTGCCCCGCTCGTCGGCGACAAGCGCCGCGTCGCGGGCCACGAGCAGATTGAAGAGGCTGCTTTTGCCGATGTTGGCCGGCCCGGTGAGCACCACCCGCGGTAGGTCAGCCGCCGAGGCGTCGCGTTCCGCCAGGCCTCGGGCGACCTCCGCGATGACCGCGTCGCAGGCACGGATCCGATCCGCCACCTCCGTCCACACAGCCGCGGCCGGCACGGCGTCGGGCGCCGTCTCATCGGCGAAGTCGATCGCCGCCTCGACGTCGGCCACGAGATCGAGGAGGGCATCCCGCGCCACCGCGAGTCCCCGACCCGCGCCTCCCGCCAGCCGGTCGAGGCCGTGGCTCAGTTCCTCCGGCGTGCGGGCATCGACCACCGCCAACACGGCCTCGGCCTGCACGAGGTCGAGCCGCCCTGCCAGAAACGCCCGGAGCGTGAATTCACCTCCGCGAGCCAGCCGGCAGCCGGCGGCGGAGGCTGCTGCCACCACCGCCGCCTGGAGCGGCTGCGAGGCTGGAAGCTGGAGCTCGGCGAGCGGTCCGCCGAGCGGCCCGCCGGGCCCCGGCCACCAGAGTAGCTCGACGGGCAGCGGACCCCAGTCCGCTGCCAGGTCGCCCGCCAGCCGGGCCTGCACAAGCCGCGGCCTCGAGCCGACGGCGGGCAAGCCCGCGGGCTCGGAGGCGAGGAGCATGGCGAGCAGGTCCGCCAGACCGTCGCCGGCCAGCCGCACGATTCCGCGGAGCCCGGCGCCGGCCACGGTCGC
>JBJOHE010000054.1:0-3650 GCA_046047895.1 Planctomycetota bacterium
CCGTTCCTGCCGATGCGGCTGCTGCTTCGCGATCCGTATGACTCATGGCGCTACGCCCCCAGGGTCACCTGCCCCACGCTCGTGATCGCCGCCTCCCACGACGAGATCGTGCCGCTGGCCGACACGAAGCGGCTGGTCGCCGCCTTCCCACCCGACGTGGCGACGCTGCGAGTTCTCGACGGCACCGACCACAACTCCGTGTCCGGCGAGGCCGAGTTTTGGGAGGCGCTCGTCACAGGCAACTGACGTAAACGCAACGTCAGTCCTGGGGACTTGATGACTCGATGAAGGCTCGAAGAGCCTGAATCCAGCCGAGCCACTTCGAGCGATCCTGTCCAGCCTGGGGAAGAACCTCGTCGTAACGAAACACAGTGCCAAATGGTGTGAGCCGATCAATCTCTTCAAGCCCTTCGGGCAGTAGAAGGCCCGCCTTGCTGAGCAACTCGACCAGCGCTCCCAGGTTGTGCGTGCGGGGGTAGTCCAACGCACGAATGGCCAAGGCCGCCTTTAGCAGTTTCTCTACGGCCTGCTGAGCATGAAAACCCAGCGTGTCGTCATCGACATCGCGATCGCTGAGTAGCCGCTCCAAGACAAGTTCATCCTGCCGCGCCTTGCGAAGCAGGACGTCGTGGCGGTCAGGCGGCATACAACACCCGGCCCTCACGACGGGCAGCGTGTTCCACCGTGCCGGGAGTCACCGAACGTTGCGCAAACTCCGCTTCGCTGACGACGAGCAGATCCACCGGCATGACAAGACCTTTCAGGGCCCGGTTGAGGCGGATCATCTCTTCGTAGCGATCAGCCACGACCTGCTCGACCACGAGAAGATCGACATCGCTGTGGTCATCAGCCTCGCCACGGGCATGCGAGCCGAATAGGATGATTTGCTTTGGCTGCGCCGCTGCCACGAGCCGCTCAACGGCTGTACGAAGGCGATCAGCGGTGGGTGCCCATAGTGGACGAACAACAGGTGTCATAGACACATCCTACCTCCGTGCGGGAACGGCAACCACGCTAGCCCGTAAGCTCTCCGAGACCTTCCGCCTAATGATTTTCAGGGTAAATCGCGGAAAAAAGGCTGGCATCATTGGGCGAGAATAAGCGAGTTATCCGTTCGGGAAACACGCTTATTCCCGGTTGCTCATGGTGACGAAAGCCATCGTCTCCAACGCGTTTTGTGGCCGCTGGCGGCCGCGTTGGCCAACCTGCCGAGAGCCAGGTGCTCTATTTTCGGATTATTGCTTTCCGGGCAATTGTCCCGAAATAGAACACCCGTATGCCGCGGAAGCTTGGCTAGTTCGAAACGGCCGCCCTGGCTCTCGCGCAGATGCGGAACCTCCGCACCGTGCAAGTAGGCCACCTTGCCCCATCGCTGCGTATCTCGGCGAAGCAGGAACGGGAACTCCTCAGCCGCATGTCGCGATCTGGCCCGCTCGCAAGATCCTGGGCGGTCGTCATGAACGGCTGAAAGGCTCACAAGCCGTGGTTGCTGGAGGGCAGCGGCGGCCGTAGATTGGGAAGGTGTTCGAGCCCCTCGGAGGCCCACATGAAATCAACCAAGTACAAGATCGTTGTTGAGCAGCATGAAGACGGGTTTGTTGCTTACCCGCTCGGCTTTGCTGGTTGCGTGGTCGGCCAGGGCGATACGGCAGACGAAGCTCTCGCCGATGTTCAATCAGCTATTCGATTTCATATCGAGACGTTCGGACCGGATGCGTTCGCGGACGACTCCCCGGTCCTGCACGCCTATATGACCGAGACCGAACTCGTGAACGCTGACTGATGCCCAAGTTCCCTAAGGATGCCTCGAAGGCCAAGGTAGTCGCGGCCCTTGGAGCTCTTGGGTTCCGAGTTATCCGCGAACGCGAGCATATCGCGATGGTTCGGGAGAATGCGGACGGCACAAAGACACCTCTGACACTCCCAAACCACAAGACCATCAATTCTTCGACTCTTCGGGTGATCTGCCGCTAGAGTTCGATTTCGCGAGAAGACTTTCTCGACGCGTACGAGCAAGCATGATCGCGTATCGTCGTCGTCACCCGCAGCGGCGGGCGAGCGTTCGGGCCTGGGTCCGCCGGGAGGCGCGACTGTCCAAGAGATAGACACCGCGGCCGACCAGCCACTGCGGCAGCGACACGCGGAGATGACGAGCGCGGCCATCCGGCCGCCGCTCGTAGAGCCTGAGAATGACCGTGCCGTTGGGCATGTATCGCACATGCCGCACGGGTCGGTTGTTGAATGTGGTGATCTTCACCATGGGACTTTCCTTGAGAGAAAAAGAAAAAAGCAGGGGCGGCGCCCGAAGGCGCCGCCCCTGCCGTTGATGAACGTTGTGATAGGCCGCAGGCGATGGGGCCTGCGGTATTGACTGCTGATCCAGCCGACTGATCAGACTGGAGAGATGACTGCCGTCGCCGGTCGCGAGGGCAGCCTGGTGCGCCGCGTGGCGGCTACGGCTGTGGCGAGCAGCCGCTCACGATTCGCGAAACACGAAGTAGACCGCCCCGCAGATGCAGAGGGCGGCCCATAGATAGTTGAGCTTCAGCGGCTGCTTCATGTAGAGCACGGCAAACGGCACGAACACGGAGAGCGCGATCACTTCCTGCAGGATCTTCAGCTGCCCGAGATTCATCGTGGTGTAGCCGATCCTGTTGGCGGGCACCTGCAGCAGGTACTCGGCCAGGGCGACGCCCCAGCTGACGAGCGCTGCGATGAACCACGGCCGACCGCTCATGTCTTTGAGATGGGCGTACCAGGCGAACGTCATGAACACGTTTGAGCAGATCAGGAGCAGCGTCGTCTGGAGCATGACGGGCATGGTGTTTCAATAATCGCGCTGGTTACAAGGGACTGATCGGCAGCGAGCGGACCCTGATTCGCTGGGGCTCTAGCACCACGACGGCTCCGCGTTCGATACTCGGCGTTATCTCGCCAAGATTGGCGATCAACAGCTTGACCTGGCCGATCGGGTTTCTGGGTGTCGCTCCACGAAACAGAATTACCGACGGCCTCGCCACGTTTCGCATGGCGAGAATAGTGCCGAAGTCGGTATCCGCCGAGACGACAACCCGTTGATCGAGGTCCGCGTGCTCAAAAATCGCTACGTCATCCGCAGCCGCAAGCCCAAGATCCCTCACATGAATTGCGTCATGTCCTGCGTGCCGCAGGCCTTCTGCGACGACCGGTGAAAGAGCATTGTCGATCAGGAATCTCATGACGCATGCAGGAGTGGAAGTTCCCGCTCTCGCACCGCCTCAGCGGCGTAAGCGAGCGACGCGTGAATGTCCTCCGCCTGCAGATCGGGAAACGCTCGGAGAATGTCTCCTTGCGTCATTCCTTCCGCCACCATGCCGACGACGGTCGCTACGGGAATTCGCAGGCCGCGAATGCACGGCACGCCATTCATTTGCTTCGGATCGACGGTGACCCTGCTCATAACTGCACTCCCGATAAAGGGGCAGGACTTTTTTCAAACTGCATCGCCGAGTATACCGCCGACGGCGTCATGAAGCCTTCCGGCGTTTGCCGCCGCCCTTGCGGTCGCCAGCCTTCAGCCAGTGCTTGCTGCACCACTGCGGCACATGGTCCGGCTTCTCCGTCAGCCGGCGGTATGGCTCCGCAAGCCCCGCGGCTTCCATGAGTTTCAC
>JBJOHE010000055.1:0-11130 GCA_046047895.1 Planctomycetota bacterium
CGGCCGGCGTCGAGGGCTCGGAGCTCGGCGAGGGGCGTCTCGGCGACGACATGCCTGACGCCGGCGACCCGCTCCGTGTCGGCGTCGTGCACGCACACGATCTGGCCGTCGGACGTGAGCCGGAAGTCGGCCTCGATCGCGTCGGCCCCCTGTTCCCAGGCGAGCCGGAACGCGGCCAGCGTGTTCTCAGGCGCGTCATAGGAGGCGCCGCGGTGGGCCGTGATCAGTTGGGCCTGGGCAGCGAGCGGCAGAAACAACGCGAACATGAGCGGCAGCGTCCGAAATGGCATCAACCGGTTCTCCTTGTGCAACCAAACCGAAGGGCCACCAAACCGTGCCGGCATCCTACCTGGCGGCCGCTTCGGCCGCTTCGGCCGCTTCGTGCTCGTGCTCCTCATCTTCGTCTTCACCGCCGGCAGCCCATTCCGGATAGGGCGCGTCACTACCCCGCATCGCATGCCAGAGCACACGGTTGAGCAGGTCTTCAGGGGCGCGGTCGATCTCGGCAAAGTTCATCGCCGCGCTCGCGAGGGCCTGGGCCTTCAGAAGGGGATCGACCAGGGCTGCGGGATCGGGATTCATCTCGTCGAGCGGCACGCTCACGGGGACCGCCGTGTAGGGCCGCAGGTCGGGTGTGTCGCCGAAGCAGTCGAACATCGGCGTGGCGCTCGCATCGAACAGATTCATCGGCGGCAGGCCGAGGATCTGGCCGATCGTGCGGAGGATGCTCGTGGAGTTGTATTGCGTGCTCACGGTGACGCCCCGCCGGGCGTAGGGACTGGCGACGTAGGCCGTGGTGCGGTAGCCGCTGACATGGTCCCAGCCGGCCTGGGGATCGTCCTCGATCGCAAAGATCGCCATCTTCGGCCAAAACCGGCTGTGGCTGAGGGCCTCCACGATCCGGCCCAGAGCCAGGTCGTTGTCGGCCATGCAGGCGGCGGGGGTCGGGCAGCCCGGGGAGGTGCCGCTCGTGTGATCCTGGGGCAGGCAGATGATCACCAGGTTTGGATACTCCCCGCGCTCCTCGAACTCGGCGAGTTCTCGGATGATAAAGTCGGCCCGATACTGATCCGGCACGCTCATGTCCCAGCCCACCGTATCCCGCGGTGAATGCGGCCGCAGCGACTCGACCGCGGGCTCGGAGGCGATGATCACATCTTGCTGATCGTGGCCAGCCTTCCAGGCCGCATAGCAGCCCGCAAAGCCGGGGTGCCCCTGACGGGCCGGATCCCGCCACCGCACCCGCGGCATCATGAACTCGCCATAGTTGCGGAGCGTGCGGCCCCGGCGGAGGCAGGAATCCCAGATGAAGCCGGCCGGCGACCAGGCGAGAGCGTCGTTGTCGGCATCCTCCATCCCGTCGGGGTAGCTGCGGGGGAAGCCGGCAAAGCTTTTCTCGAGGTAGTCGTTGGCGACGGCGGCGGTCGACCAGTTGTGGCCGTCGGCGCTCAGGATGCCGCAGCAATAGGTGTTGTCGAGCAGCACGAACTGCCGGGCCAGGGCGTGCTGGTTGGGCGTGATCGCCTCGCCGAAGATGCAGAGTTCCTTGTTCGCCCGGCAGTTCGGCAGGTCGCCGAGCACCTGATCGAACGTGCGGTTTTCCTTGATGATGTAGACCACGTGTTCGATCAGGCTCGGCTCACCGATCCATTCGGGGATCACCCGGGGAGCCACGCCCGGCCGCGGCGGCAGGGCGGCGGCTGCGACGGCGTCGGCCCGGATGCCCCGGTCGACCCGGGCGGAAAAGGCCTCGAGCACCTGCTCGTCGGGCACCGGAACCAGCGACAGCGAACCGTGGTACTGGTGGCTGTTGAAGCCGACGGTGTCGCCCTGGGGCCGCGGCCGATCGGGAAGCCCCTTGATGTTGGCCACCACGACCCGCTCGTGAGCCGCATCGAAAGCCACCGCCCCCGGAAACCAGCCCACCGGAATCAGGCCGAGCAAACGGGTGTCGCCCCGCTCGTCGGGATCCCAGTCGAGCACGGCCACCGCGTTCTGGCCGCCGATCGTGACATAGAGCCGCGTCCCGGCGGGGTCGAAGGCAAGCCCGTTGGGCATCGCGGCATAGAGCTCGGCTGGCGTGCGTTTGGCGGAGACGGTCTCGAGGATCTCGCCCGTGCCGGCGTTGAGAATCGTGAGCGAGTCGTCGCCCGAGTTGGCGCAGACCACATGCCGGCCATCGGGCGAGCAAGCGAGCGCCGAGGCATGGCGGCCGACGAGTTGCTCGCGGATGCCGCCCGTCTCGAGATCAATCACGCTCACCGAGCCCTCGGATGCGGTGTGCCGGATCGGATCGACCCGAACGAGCGTGCCCTTGCCCGCGGGGCCGGTGAGATCGCCCGGGCCGGGCCGCCGGCCGCCAAGGTTGCTCACAAAGGCCTTGCCCCCGGCGAGCACGACGTCAAACGGAGCCACGCCCACGGGAAAGGTCCGCAGCACGTTCCCCGTGGCGGCGTCGAGTTCCACGAGGTTGTTCGAGAGATTGCCGCAGACGAACAGCCGGCGACCGTCAGCGGAGAAGGCGAGACCGGCGGGAATCTCGGCGGCCCGCTGGGGCGCGTTCGCCGGCGGCAGCGGCAGCGTGTGCGACGGCGTCACGGTCTTGCCAGCGACCGCGAACATCTTGATCGAGCCGTGCACGTTGCTCATCGCCAGCCAACGGCCGTCCGGCGAGAAGACGAGCCCCGTGTAGCTCTCGATCGCATTGGTATCGGGGTCGAGATTTCGATCGGAAGGCTCGGTCGGAGGCCCGGTCAGGGCCTCGGCTGGCGGCTTCACCCGGGCCAGGATCCGGTTCGTGGCCGGATCGATCAGTACAACCTCGTTCGTCTTACCCGAGGTGGCGATCAATCCGCCGTCGGGGGAAATCGCCACAACCTGGGGCCGCAGTCCCGGCAGTTCGATCTGCTCCCCCGCCGGATCGACGAGCTGATTCACGGGCGTCATCTGCGTGCCGTCGGGCCGGCGGCCGACGACCGCCGTGTCCGACGGGGTCGCCCGTGAATCGTCGCCACCGCCTTGTTCGGCCTGCGTGGTGAGGAATGCCGCCAACGCAGGCAGGTTATCGGTGGCGATCAGATCGACCCCGGCCGCGGCCAACTCCCGCCAGCAGGCCGGATCCTCGGGGGTCGCCCAGAACCGAATCCGTTGGCCACGGGCATGGGCTCGTTCGACGAGGTGTCGTAACTCCTTCCGCTGCTCGGCGGGCATCTCGTTGCCGCCGAACCATGAGAACCGCTTGCTCCACTGGTCGCTCACGAGGGGCATGAGCGCCGCGGGCCGGTCCTCCCGGGCCAGATCCTCGAGGCGACCGTCGACGCCGACGAGTCGCTCGGGATCGGAGGCGATCAGGTCGATCGGCCGGCTCCCGCTGACCACGACCTCGAGCGGGGCAGGCCGGCCCGCAGTCGCTATGAGAAACGGCCGCAGCGGCTCGAGTTCCCGCGCCAGCAGCCGGTAGGCCTCCTCGGCGTCCGACTTGATATCGACCAGCAGTAGAAACCGTTCACTCCCGGGCTGCACTGTTCCTTCGGCCGCGAGTCTGGCCCGCAGCGGCTCCAGGTAGAGTCGTCGCAGGGATCGCTCGGGCCGAAGCTCATGGCGGTCGTGCCCAACGAGAAGTTGGCCATCCACGGGAAACACGTCAGCCTCGACATTGCAAAAACCCCAGGCCAGCGCGTCGGCCAGCGGCTGCTCGTGCCGGTAGTCGTTGTGGGCGTGGGCGGTGGGGAGGGACCTGACGAAGGACGGCGGCGGGACGGCTGCATCCGCTGACGTCTTTGGCTCCGCCTGGCCTGAGGCAATCAATTCGGAGAAGTTCACCCGATAGATCAGCTCGGAAGCGCCGGTCTCGGCATCGAAGACTCGGAACAAGAGGTGCGGCACCTCGGTATCGGTCTGCATCCAACGGATGTCGAGCAGGGCGTAGGAATGCTTCGACGTCGACACCGGGGTCACCCGCGTGGAATTGAATTCTGGTCCCTCGATCTGGTTGAGCCCGGCGAACTGGAGCTCGACCGCGTCGTAGCCGAGCGCCCCGCGCAGCCGACAAACCTCCCCGTAGTGCTGGTCGCCGGTGAGAAACACCACGTGCTCGGCCCGTTGCCGGCGGATCAGATCAAACAGCCGCTGCCGGGCCCGGGGGAACTCGGCCCAGGTCTCGGAGCCGGTGTCGGCGTCGAGCAGGATCTGATAGCCCGAAACCACGAGCCGGAGGTCGGCGGGCTCCGCCAGCCGCTCTGCCAGCCAGGCCCACTGGCGCTCACCGAGCGTGTCCGCCTCCGGACCGGGCGGCTCACGGTTGAACCGCGGATCGAGCAGGATCACCTGGAGTGTCTTGCCATGGGTCTGAAACCGCTTGGCGTAGTAGACGCCGTCTCGCTCCGCTGGAATCTCTTCGGCCAGTTGCCAGAAGTCGCGGAAAATCTCGCGACTCTCCGCCTTGAGCGGATACTCCCCGCCGGCATCATTGAGGCCGAAGTCATGATCGTCCCAGGTCGCCAGCCACGGAGCCCGCTGCCTCAATTCCTGGAACCCTGGCTTGCCCGCGAGCGTGGCGTAGCAGTCGCGGATGAACTGTGGCGAGTCCTTGGTGTCGGCGTAGACGTTGTCCCCGATCCAGAGGACGAGATCGGGATCCGTCTCGACACAGGCCGCAATCGCCGGTGCCGGCTCATTCTGACGGTGGCAGGCGAGGATGGCGATCCGCTCGATGTCGGCCGATTGTGCCTCGCCGCGACAATCCCGCCCGCCCGGCCTCAGACTCAGCAGCACGACAAAAAGGGTGAACAGCGGCCACCAGCGGCTGTGGGCGGGCTTGCATGTCATGTGGTTTTATCTCCAAATCGGGCCGCCGCGGCCGTGCCGGCCCGGACGTGCACCTGGGAATTGAACGCGATCACGATCCGGTCTTCGCCGCCCCGGTAAGGGAGGCCGCTGTGGAGCAGGTACGACGGAAACAGGAGCAGCTGGCCGTCTTCAATCGGCATGTCGAGCGAGCCTTTGAGGTAGCGGTTGCCGTAATCCACGTATTGGCCGCCAGACAGGAAAGGGCAATAGAACCGGCTGCTGCCGTTGGGTGCTCCGCCGCCCGGCTGGCGGCCCGACTCACCGACCTGGACGTAGTAGATCCCGCACCAACTACAACCATGGTGGTAGTGGGCGTCGTGGAAGCCCGAGTCGTTCGTGATGTGATACCAGCTGTCCACGATCGTGACGACCAGGTCCTCGGGCGAAACCTCCCGGTCGTTGGCGATGCTGGCCGCCGCCGCGACGGTCTCCTCGATGAATCGGGCGAGGGGCCGGAGCGCCGGGTGCGGCTCACGGAGCAGATCGAAGCCGCCCTCGTGGAGCCCACGGGCCGACTTCATCGACTCGGCCACTCCGCTGGCGACCGGCTTGCTTTGCTTCGCTTGCAGCTCACGAAGGCAGGTTATGATGTCGCCCCGCAGAGCTGTGTGGCGGTCCCAGGGCCGCAAGAAGAACATGGTCGGCCAGGCCTGAACGCCTCGAAAGCCCTGGCCTGCGGCCGGCTGTGGGTTCGCCGTCGTCATCATTCCGCTCCTCGTGGTTCATCCGAGCCCGAACCGTCGCCAGGGAGAATGTCGCAATGCCCCCACCGCCCCCGGGAAACCTGCAGATCACCCCGGCTTTCCCGACCCTGATCGGCAGGATGCAGGTGGCCGGCGCGGAGGCAACAAACGATCAGCTCGCCGCCCTCGTGCTCGAGCGGGAACGGACGAGCCCCAGCCATGACCATGCCAACTTCGGCGGCTGGCACTCCCGGATGGATCTGTTGGACTGGCCCGGCGAAGCCGTGGCCCGGCTGCGGGGCTGGATCACCGAGGCCTTGCAGGGGATCGTGCAGGCATCCACCCAACTCCCGGAGAGCCAGGCTCGCTCGGCCCCACCCAAGGGCTCGTTTCAGGTGTCGGCCTGGGCGAACGTCGCTCGGCGAGGCAACTACCACCGGATGCACAACCACCCCACGAGCGCCTGGTCGGGCTGCTACTACGTGACCGGAGCCGGCTCCGACGATTCGCTGGCGGGCGTACTCGAGTTCTACGATCCGCGGCCCTTCACGGAGATGGTGGAGGTGCCCGGCACCCCCTACGGCCAGCGGATGCTGATCCGCCCCGTGCCGGGCCTGCTCGTGATGTTCCCGAGTTGGCTGTATCACTTCGTCCACCCCCTGGCGAGCGACACGCCTCGGATTTCGATCGCCTTCAACGCAACCTGGCGGCCGTCGTGAACCGATCCTCGCCCGATCCGGCAGACCTGCGGGAGGCCCTCGTCGCCTCGCCGATGCTTTGCCCGCTCGAGTGGAACGGCGACCGCACGGCCGTGTTGTTTGGGAAGCTCGGCGAAGCCGACTACCGAGCGGCGAGCTTTCTCGACCGCCGAGCCTTGAAGCCGGGTGTGCCCACCGGCGTGGTGCCCTGGTCGCTCGCCGAGCCGTGGCTCCTCGCCCTGCCGCGAAACTGCGACTTCATCTTCCACGTCTCCCACTGCGGCTCCACCTTGATCTCGCGGCTTCTCGGAGAGGCACCGGGGGTGTTTTCGGTCCGTGAACCAGGCATTCTCCGCGGCCTCCGACCGTCGGACCCGGAGGCCCGCATCGACGCCACCCTCGGCCTTGTGTCGCGAGTATTCCGGCCTGACCATCGCCCGCTCGTGAAGGCCACCAGCGTGGTGAATGCCGTGGCCGGTCGGCTCGTGGCCCGGGCGGGTGAATCCCGGGCGATCCTCATCGGCCTGCCGGTCGAGACGTTTCTGGCGGCCGTCCTCGACGGCTCCCAGAGCGACATTCAGGCGAACGCTGACGAGCGGCTCGCCCGGCTCATTCAGCTTGGACGGCTCGAGGTCGGGGTCACCACCCCGACCCTCGGTGAGCAGGCGGCCGCAGCCTGGGCCAGCGAGATGGCCACGCTCGCTGCGGTCGCCGCGGCCCGGCCGGATCACACCCTCTGGATCGACTTCGACCGCTTTCTCGCCAGCCCGGCCCCGACGCTGCGGGCGGCCCTCGGTTTTCTCGGCCGCGACGCCGACGTGGAGGCCATCCTGGCGGGGCCGTTCATGCACCGCTACGCCAAGAAGACCGAGGTCGCCTACGACGGCAGCACCCGCGACTCGTTGCTGACGGCATCCCGTGAGCGTTACGGTCATGAGATTACCGCCGGTCTTCGTTGGCTCGACCGCCATCGCCTGCTCGACCTCGGGGCTCTGCCTCACACCTGACGCGGCGACGCAACTTTTGCCCCGCTTGAGCCGGTGAATTCACTGCACGCGGGAGGCTCGGGGGACGGCGAACGCTCGCAGAGCATCGGGGCGTATCCTCGCCCGCGACGCGACTTTTGCCGCCCCCGAGCCGGTGCCTCATGCAAGTCGCCGCCGCTTCGTCGTCACTCGAACTGGTGCGAAGCCTCCCCGCCGTTTCGAGAGCCGAGCGCGGAATAGATGCCGGGATCGATCGTCTCGCTCAGGTACCGCACCGAGCTGTCACCAAAGGCGAAGTTGGCACCGCCGGGATGCTTGCTGCCGAAGCTGAGCTCGTAGGCGGCGAAAGCAGCCGAGCCCTGCGGCACCCGGGGAGCATTCATCGGCACGCCCGTCGACCCGAGCATCTCCGACATGTCGCCCTGGTTGGTCGTGTCGATGTCATCGCTGCCCACGATCCAATGATCCTTGCGGCCGCGATTGGGCACGTTCGTTTCACGGCTGATGCCCATCTCGGGCATCGTCATGATGTCGGGCTCGGCTTCGCCGAGGAGGATCGTATTGCTCGTGCCGTCGCTGCATTCGCCGATCTTGGAGCCCACCATGCCATACGATTTTCCGTTGTAGCGAATCCGCTGATGAGGAATCCGGTTGACGATCAGACCGTCAAGGTCCGCGATATTCTCGACCGACCCCGAGCCCCCCCAGGGAGCTTCGACCGACTGAGGCCGGCGGTCGTTCGTGAGCGTGCCGGAGACGCAGGCGAGATAGTTGCTCGGAGCCCGCCGCTGCACGATCCAGTTGTCGCCGGAAATGTCGGCCACCTGGGTCGGCATCTCCGACGAGGCGCACCGGAAAGCCTTGAGCGGCTGCTCACAGACGTAGATGTTGCGGTAGAACTTGTTGTAAGCCCGGTTGGTGAGGGCGGCCTCGCCGGTGATGCCAGGCACGCCGAAGGCCCACTGGTAGTTGCCCTCGCCGTCTTCCTGGAAGGTCAAGAGCTCGTAGAGCCCACCCTCTTCAATGAAGGGCAGGATGAGAGCCGACCAGGCCGTCCCCACGCCAAACTCGGCTCCCATCGGAAAACCCTTGCGGGCATCGTGAAAACCCTGGCAGGCGAGTGACAACTGCCGGATATTGTTGCCACAGCCCATTCGTCGGGCCGACTCACGGGCCCCCTGGACGGCCGGCAGCAACAAGCCGATCAGCGTGGCGATGATCGCGATCACCACCAACAGTTCGACCAGCGTAAAGCCGCCCCGGCGATCACTTCGCGGAAACGTCGAAATCAAAGACATTGTCTTCCCCCTTCTTCACGGATACTCGTAGCGGCGTGGTGTCAGACGCCTCGTATTCTTCGGGAAACCGATTCTTCACGCCGCCGGGCACTTCGCTCGGCTTCTGGTCGGCGGCCACGGGATTCCCGTTGCGGTCGATCCAAGCGACGAGCGTGACCTTGTAGTCGCCCGGCCAGATTCCACCCTCGCCCTGAGGGTGGACGATCGTGTAGCTCCCGTCACCGCCGGTGATGCCAAAGCCGAAACCATGGCGGTCGGGATTGAATTGGGTCACGTCGGGAAAGAGCCCGACCTTGCACCCCTCGACAGGCTTGCCGTCGATCCGCACGGTGCCGTGGACGCCGATCATCGGCGGCTTGCCGCAGCCGGTAAACATCACCATCGCGGCCGCCAGGACCATAGCCGGCCCGGCTCGCCATCCGGCCTCAAAAACGCCCCTCATCAATCCTCTTCCTCGCGAACGAAACCTGTTCCACCGGAAACCGGCGATCCCCGGGGGCGGCCCATCCGCCCCCGGGGATCCCTGACTGCGTTCCGGCTCAGAGGGAGGCAAACGCCTTCTTCTTCACCGTGCCCGAATTCGACCGCTCTTGCTCGGCCGAGAGGGCCGCGAACGTGAGCTGGTTGACCGTGTCGCTCGACAGCGTGGCGGACGAGGCCGACGAAGCCGACGCCCGGGCCGTGACCACCGCTGTCGATGTCACCTGCACGCTGGCCGGGGCCACGTTGTAGTTGCCCTGCCCGTAGGCACCGCTGCCGTTGGCACCGACGAGGTCCACGACGTTCGAGACACCGTCGTAGTTGAAGTCACCCGTCTGCCACGAGCTCGACCCGCCGGTGTTGAACACGCCACCCGACTGCATCGCAACCAGGTCGAACGGATTGAACTGACCGTCCATGTTGGCATCACCGAGAGCCGCGAAGCCCACGGTGAGCCGGCCGTCGTTAGCGACCGCATAGCCGACGGCTCGGCCGGCCGTGGTCGCCGCCGTCGCCGACGCGATGCCGGTGGCACCGTTCCAGGCACCGCCATTTCGGCCGGCGATGATCGCCTGCCGGATGGCAGCCAGGTCAAACCCGCCGGCCGCGACGACCAGACCGGCCCGCCCGAGCTCGATGCTGCCGGCCGGATCCAGGGCCAGCGATGCGAGGTTGACCCGGCTCGTGCCGGTCTCAACCACCACCTCCGCCCCGGCGGCCACGGTCAACGGGCCGCCGTTGAGAGCGGCCACGTTCCGCAGGATCACCGTACCCTCTTCCACTCGGAGACCACCCGTGTGGGTGTTCGCCAGGTCGATCACGAGCGTACCGGCCCCGGTCTTCACGATCGCGGTGTCGCCGGCATGCACCGTCGTGTCGGTGACCGTCTCGCCCGATCCCACCTCGACGACCGTGTCGTTGTTCGGCGCCGCTTCCGTGGTGAAGGCCACCGTGACCGCATCGGAGACACCCTCGAACGCCCAGCGGTCGATATCGGCCGTGAACCGCAGGTTGTCGATCGCCCACCAGTAGTCGTTGCTGCCGATCTGACCGAACCGCACCTGCATCGTGGTGGCACCGGCCGGAATCGTCGCCGTCAGCACCTCGTGCCGGTTGACGCTTGGATCGGTGGCCGAACCGTCCGACGTGTTCCCGTCCTGCGTCAGCAGGTTCGCCCAGGTCACACCGTCGTCGAAGGTCACCTCGACCACGCCGGTCTGATTGCCCTCGGCCGCCCCGCCGCCGCCGCCTTCCGGACGGAAGCTCGAGTCAAACTCGATCGTCACAGCCGAACTCGTCACGGTCGAAAGATCGATCACCGGCGTCTTCAGGATGCCGTTGAAGTCGCCCTCATCGTGGGCGGCGTCATCCCATTCGTCGGTGTCGGCCACCGCGATTGTCCCGCTGGCCAGCGTGAAGTTGCTCCGGCTCTGGCCCGACCAGGCCTGCCAGGCATCCTTGTCGAGGAACGTCCAGCCGGCGTACTCGGCTTTTCCGCCGGCCGGCAGGTTCGAGTTGTCGACCACCC
Organism: Planctomycetota bacterium; assembly: GCA_046047895.1. GTDB lineage: Bacteria > Planctomycetota > Planctomycetia > Pirellulales > UBA1268 > QWPN01. The sequence continues at coordinate 10,522 of JBJOHE010000055.1, forward strand.
AGTCGGCCGGGGGCACGGCAGTCCAGTCGGTGCCGTCGCCCTTCGCCGGATCCTCATCAACCGCCAGCCCCAGCGGCAGAAGTTCGAAATCCTGCAGGAGAACAGGAACGGCCGACCGATTCTCGAGGGCCGCGGTTACGAGGGCCCCTTGATCAACCATCACGTAATAGCCGGTCTCGTAGGCGAGAGCCGTTGCTGGCGTGATCACGGCGGTATTCCCGCTCAACACGACATCAGTAGCGACATTGAAGCTCGCAAAGGCCTTGCCACTGGTCGCCTCCACCAGATGAATGAAGCCGTTCCCGGCCCGCATCGGCTGGTTGAAGGTGAGGGTGATCGGCCCGGCAACGCTTGCACTCGCAGTGCCACCGTCCACCTCAAAGGACTCCAGGGCTGGCAGGGCCGCGGCGTCTTCCGTGGTGAACGACAGCGTCTGAGCATCGAGAATGCCAGGGAATGCGGTCGACTCCACCGTGCCGCTGATCCGCACGTTGTCGATCGCCCACCAGTAGTCGTTGCTGCCGATCTGGCCGAACCGCACCTGCATCGAAGTGGCACCGGCCGGAATCTCCGCCGTGAGCAGTTCGTGCCGATTCACACTCGGATTGG
>JBJOHE010000056.1:0-20897 GCA_046047895.1 Planctomycetota bacterium
CGGCGCTGCCGTCGCCTCGGCCTCGGCGGTCGCGGCCCAGCTTCGCCCGCCAACGGCAAGCGCCGCCGCGGCCGTCCATGCCGCCCTGCCAAACTCCCGGCGGGAAAGCGGAGTTGCGTCGATCGGAAACCCACCCTCTTGTTCCACGGCGGCTGGCGTGTTCATCGGGGGCTCCCGGCGGACGGTTGGTCACTGCCGCGGAGTGTACGGCGAACGACGCCCGCCGGCCAAGGACCGGCCAGGAGGGGCCGGCGGCGGTCAGGCCTCGCCCACCAGCTCCTGCAGTTCAAGCCAGCGTTCCTCGGCGGCCGCCAGCTTGTCGCTCACCTCCGTGAGCGCCTCGTGGAGCCGCAGCGCCTCAGCCGGATCGGTGGCCACGAGCAGGGCCGCATGCCGCTCCTTCTTCTCGGCGTCGAAGCGGGCGATCGCCTTTTCGAGATTCGCCACTTCCTTTCGCAGCGTCCGCTCGTCGCTCGCGGCCGGCTTGGCCGCGGCACCCCGGCCGCGGGGCGGGGGGGGAGGCCGCCTGCCCCGCGCCTCCTCGGCGGCGTCGATCTCGCCCGAGACCTTCGCCACATAGCTCTCGTAGCCCCCGAGGTGGTCGAGCACCCGGCCGTCCTTGACCTCGATCACGGTGGTGGCGACCGCCCGCATGAAGCCGCGGTCGTGGCTCGTGAAGATCACGGTGCCGGCGTAGTCGGCGAGGGCCGCCGCGAGCGCCTCGATCGTCTCGACATCGAGGTGATTGCCCGGCTCGTCGAGCACGAGCACGTTCGCCGTACCGAGCAGGAGGCCCGCCAGGCAGAGCCGGGCCCGCTCGCCACCGGAGAGCACCTTCACCGGCTTCTCGAGCGCCGACGAGCGAAACAGCATCGCGGCCGCAAGATCGAGGATCCGCTGCGTCTTCGTGCCGGGCGCGGCGACGAATTCGAGCTGCTCCATCACCGTCCGCTTCTCGTCGAGGCTCGTGTAGACGTGCTGGGCGTAGGTGCCGATCTCGCAGCCGTAGCCCCACTTCACATGGCCCGAGAGCGGCGGCAGCGAGCCGACGAGCGTCCGCAGGAAGGTGGTCTTCCCCTGGCCGTTGTCGCCCACGATCGCCGCCCGCGAGCCGTGCACGATCTCGATCTCCACATCGTCTGCGACCGTGTGGTCGGGATAGCCGATCACGAGGTTCCGGCAGCGGACGGCCGCACCGCGGCGGGGCTCGACCTCCGGGCAGCGGATCGCGGCCGTCGGGGCATCGACCGCGATTTCCTCAAGCTCAAGTTTCTCAAGTTGCTTGGCCTTCGACTTCGCGCGAGAGGCGGTCGAGGCCCGGGCCCGGTTGCGGGCGATGAAGTCTTCCAGCTCCCGCTTCTTGGCGAGCACGGCGGCATTCGTGCGCTCCGCCGTGAGCCGCCGTTCCCGCTGGTGCACGAGGTATTCGTCGACCCGGCCGGGATGGATCGTGAGCTTGCCGTGGGAGAGGTCGAGGGTCTGGTCGCAGGTGGCATTGAGAAAGGCCCGGTCGTGGGAGACGACGATGCAGGCCTCGCGGTACCCGCGGAGGAAATGCTCGAGCAGGATTTGCGTGCGGAGGTCGAGAAAGTTCGTCGGTTCGTCGAGCAGGAGCAGGTTTGGCTCATGGAGCAGGAGGGCCGCGAGCTTCACGCGGGTCTGCCAGCCGCCGGAGAGCTCCTTGACCGGGCCGGTGAGCATCTGCCCCTTGAGCTCGAAGTCGCCGGCCACCTCGCCGCATTTCCACTCGGGCTGCCCGCTGTCCCGCATCAGGAAGTCGAGGGCCGACTCGCCGGGCTCGAAGGGATCATGCTGCCGCAGGTAGCCGAGCCGGAGTCGCGGGTGACGGACAATCTCACCGCTGTCGAGTTCCTCCTCGCCAAGGATCACCCGCAGGAGCGTACTTTTCCCGGCGCCGTTGCGGCCGATGAAGCCAATCCGACCGTCGTCGGTAATCGTGGCGCTCGCGCCGTCGAGCAGCACCTGATCGCCGTACCGCTTGAAGGCCTTCTTGATGTCGAGCAGAACCGCCATCGGGCTCCTAGGATCGCGACCAGGCCGCCCGGATGGCGGGCTCGTGAAGTCAGCCCGCAGCAACCAGGACGGTGCTGCGGGCGTGAAGGAGCGGAGGGCATGGGACTCGAACCCACAACCGGTTTCCCGGCACCACATTTCCAGTGTGGCCGCTAGCCATTCGCTTACCCTCCGAACCGCGGTTTTTCGTGCTGGCCCCACTGCTGGGCCCACCGTTTTCCGAACCGGGCGGTGGGCAGAAGAGGGCCGGCACGAGGCCGCATAGTCACGAAGTGTACCCCACTCCCCGCCACAATTCAGCACCCCCCCGCGCCGGTGCGAATGAACGCCCGACCGCATCGGGGGTCCAGCAGGCCTGCGGCTGGTGGAAGCCCGATCCGTACCAGCCGACAGCCTGAACCTACAAGGGCACGGACACCGCTCAACGAACCTGGCCGAGCCGGAGCTTCGCGCATCGACAGCCTCGGATTCGCCTCTGCCCGAGCTACCGCCCGTTCAGGGCGTCAGGCAAGGACAGTCGCTCGGCAGCACCATCCGAATGGCCCCGGGGACGGAGACAAAGCGGAAGCGTGTGCCATTGAACGGCTCACCGTCGAGATTCAGCGGGATTGGCCGCGGAGCAGTCACCTCGATCCACGGCGCGCGGACCCGCGACACATACTCGCCGCGGGGATCTGCAGCCCGGATCTCGGTCACGACCTGCATTGCCGCCGAAGCCGGAAACTCTGAGAGGGCGATGATGTCGAGCAAGCCGTCGTCCAGCCTCGCCTCCGGAGCGAGCGGCTGCCCGCCGCCAGCCTGACGGCCGTTGCAGATCGCCCCCACGACGACGCGACCGGCCAGTTCGCCGTCGGCGGTACGGATCGAGCAGTCGTAGGGCACGAACCGAACCGCCTTCACGAGCCCCATCAGGGTGTAGGCCCCGCCGCCGAGAAAGTTCTTGAGTTCTACCGGCGTCTCGGCAGTGACTGCCGCGCCAAAGCCGCCGGCCGCCACGTTCACGAAAAAGTCGTCGTTGCAGCGACCAAGGTCGACCGGCCTCGGCTCGCCGGTGAGGGCCAGGTGCAATGCCGCCTGCGAATCACCCGGCACGCGACAGGCAGTCGCGAAGTCATTCGCCGTGCCGAGCGGGAGGATACCCAACGCAGGCCGTGCCCCAGGATCGAGGGCCATCAGGCCATTGGCCACCTCGTTGACGCTCCCGTCACCTCCGCCGACGATCACCAGCGGCACGCCTTCCCGAGCCGCCTCCGCTACGAACCCCGCGGCGTCTCCGCGCTCCCATGTGACGCGGACGCCGAGTTCGTGTCCCGCAGTCCGCGCGGACTGCACGGCATCGCGCACATCGGGCCGGTCGGCCTTCTTTCCATTGAGTATCAGTTGGGCTCGCATCGACCGAAAAGGATACCACTTCGCGCATCCCGCGTTGGAAGTCACGAGCCCAGTCGGCGGGGCTGAAGGCTGACCGGCTCCCTCCGACTCCGGGGGCAGTGACAGGCCGGAAGCGGCTCGTCACCAGGCTGCCTCCTGGCAGCCGGGAGTACAATGCCGCCGCTCAAGTATGAGGTGCTGCCGTGAACCGCGTCCTGCTCTATGTTGCCGCGACGTTCGTCGCGGCCTCGGCTCTAGCCCGGGCCGAAGCGATGCTCGTGCCCATCCTGTTCCCCGCCCATGAGGCCAGGGTGATCGGCTCGCGGCTCCGCTACGAGCCAGAGCCTCACAAGCAGACGCTCGGCTTCTGGACCGAGCCGAGCGACGCGGCGGAGTGGACGTTCACCACGTCCGATGCGGGCGACTATGACATCGAGGTGCTCCAGGGCTGCGGAGCAGGGCAGGGGGGCAGCCGGATGCTGGTGACGCTCGCCACCGATGGCGACACGACACCCGCCGCGATCGAGTTCGCCGTCGAGGAAACGGGCCATTTCCAAGCCTTCAAGCCCGTGATCGCGGGCCGACTCTCGATCCCGGCGGGCGGGCATGCGCTCCGGATCAAGCCACTGTCGATCGCCAAGACTGCCTGCTGCGACATCCGCGAGGTTCGGCTCGTGCCCGTGCGACCGCGGGCGCGGCCGGCGCGGCAGCCCAACATCCTGTTCATCTTCTCCGACGACCACGCCTGCCATGCCCTCTCCTGTTATGGCTCGCAGGTGAACTCCACGCCTCAGCTCGACCGCCTGGCCGCCGGCGGGGCACGGTTCACCAACTCGTTTGTCACCAATTCGATCTGCACCCCGAGCCGGGCCACGCTGCTGACCGGGCAGTATTCCCACATGAACGGTGTTCCGGTCTTCAACGCCTTCGACGGCTCTCGCGACACCGTGGCCAAGCACCTCCAGCAGGGCGGCTACCACACCGGCATGATCGGCAAATGGCATCTCGGCTCCGACCCGACCGGCTTCGACCGTTGGATCGTGTTGCCAGGGCAGGGCGCCTACTGGAACCCGGCCTTTCTCGTGCCCGGCGGATCGCTGACCATCGAGGGCCACTGCACCGAGATCACCGGCCGGCTCGGCATCGAGTTCATCAAGACCCGGCCGGCCGACCAGCCGTTTTTCCTGATGCTCCATCACAAGGCGCCCCACCGCGAATGGTCACCCGACGAGCGGAACAAGGCCCGGTTCAAAGACGCAACCTTCCCCGAGCCAGCCACGCTCTGGGACGACTACGCCACCCGGCCGGCCGCGCTCCCCGAGAACCGGCAGACGATCGCCCGCGACCTCACCCGCCGCGATCTCAAGCTCGAGCCTCCGCAGGGGCTCGCCGGCAAGAATCTCCGCGACTGGCTCAACGCCAAGCCCGACGCGGTCAACGTCGACGGCTCCGTGCTCACCGGCCAGGATCTCGTCCGCTGGAAGTATTGCCGCTTCATGCAGGATTACCTCGCCTGCGTGCAAGGCGTGGACGACAGCGTGGGGCAGGTGCTCGACTACCTCGACGAGGCGGGCCTGGCCGACGAGACGATCGTGATCTACTCCAGCGACAACGGCTGGTATCTCGGCGACCTCGGGCTCTACGACAAGCGGTTCATGTATGATCCCGGCCTGCGGGTGCCGCTCCTGGCCCGCGGGCCCGGCATCGAGCCAAGCTGCGAACCCGATGGCTTCGCGGCCAACATCGACCTCGCCCCAACCTTTCTCGACCTGGCCGGCCTCCCGATCCCCGCTTCGATGCAAGGGGAGAGCCTCGCGCCGCTGCTGCGGGGCGAAGCTCCCGCCGGCTGGCGGCGGAGCGTCTATTACCGCTACTACCATGATCCGGGTCACCACGACACACGGGCCCACTACGGAGTGCGGACGGCGACACACAAGCTGATCCATTACTGGACGAAAGACGCCTGGGAACTCTTCGACCTCGTCGCCGACCCGCTGGAGCAACACAACCTGCTGTTTGACGAGGCCGAGGCGGCCTCCCCGGCGGTCGCCGGCACCGTTGCGGCGTTGCAGGCCGAACTGACGCGGCTCCAGCGAACCTATCGCGACGACGGCCGCTACGCCGACCCCGCCACCTGGCCTCCGGGGGGCGTGGACGGCCCGCGGAGCGACAAGCGGCCGCTCGGCCGCTCGACCGTCGCCGAAGCGATCGCGCTCTCCAAGAGCAATTGAGACCCCGTCAGCGGTATTCGCGGGGCAGGATGATCTTCGGGTTTCGCCGGAGAATCTCCACCACCTCGGGCGTAGGAGCTTCAAGACCATCCAGCGAAAGCTCGACCGCCCGGTTCATCACGAAGATCTCGGCGATCTCGGGTGAGACCTCCGTCAGCCCGTCGAGAAACAACCGGCCGCGATGCCGGGCGAGGGTTCGGGCAAGGTCGGGCGACACCGCGGTGAGGCCGTTGAGCGAGAGCCAGCCCTTGTGGAGCACGAACTGCTCCGCGACCCCGGGCGACAGCTCCGTCAGCCCGTTCAAGAACAGCCACCGGTTGTGCCGGGCCAGCCCTGCTGCGGCCTCCGGCGAGAGGCTGACAAGGCCGTTGAGAAACAGGCGGCCCTCATGATGGCCGAGCACCTCCGCCGCCTCCGGCGAGAGATCGGTCAGCCCATTGAGCGAGAGGAAATCCCGATACCGCACGACGCAGTTGCTGGCCGTGGTGACGCTCAACGACGTGATTTCGTCGGTGACGTGGCCCACCGCCACGCTCGCCGCCAAGACGACGATCGACATGACGAAGGCAGGAAAACGCACGGGCCCCTCCACTAGGTGTGGATCAGGGTACCAGGCGGGCCTGGTGTGCCCCACCCGTCATGGCGGGGGGTCAGCGCACCGGCGACAGCCGGTAGAGGCCGCTGGCATGCGGCCGCAGCGGCCGGGAGAACCTTCCGGCCACATCCCCGAGATCCTGGCTGCTCCAGAGGTCTCTCACGTGAGCCTTTCCAGCGATACCGATGGCGGCCAGATCGAGCCCCACCTCGGCCGAAGCCTCACCGCCGCCCTCGACTGGGGAGCGGGCATTGAAGAGGGCGACGTAGCGATCCGAGCTGCCGGGCACGTCGGCCACCCACACGATCAGATCGTCGTCCCGTGAGAGCTCGCGATTCCTGTCGCTGGTCTGATTGACCGCCAACACGGCCGGGTTTGTGAGCAACGCCTTCGTGGCAGGGTCGAGCCGGGTCATGTCGCCGCCGAAGATCAGCGGCGAGCGGCCGATGCTCCAGAGCGTCATCAGCGTCTGCTGCTCGTCGCCCGTGAGCCCGCAGGGCCGGCCGAATTCGATCACCCCGAGGGGCAGCATGTCGGCGTCGGGCCAGGCGCCCGGCCGCCGGTATGGCGTCCAGGCGTCGAGCCGCTCGAACATCGCATACAGGAGCGGCCAGCGGTCCCAGAAATCGTCGGTGATCCGCCAGAGATTGGCATGCTCGATCACATGGTCGCCCGCCGCCAGCGGCGTGGCTCCCGGCGAGAGGCTGAGCACGATCGGCCGACCCGTCTTGTCGATCGCCCGGCGGATCGCCTCGATCTCCGCCCGCTGCACGTCGTCGTAGGGCCGGGAAATGTCGTCGACCTTGACGTAGTCCACGCCCCAGTCTGCATAAAGCTGGAACAGCGAGTCGTAGTAGGCCTGACCGGCGGGAGTGCGGGCATCCACGCCATACATGTCGGGGTTCCAGGAGCAGGTGGAGCCCGTCAGGGCGATGTCGCCGGCATGGGCGTCGGTGCCGAGCACGGGGAGGTTTCGCTCGACGGCCAGCCGAGGAATGCCTCGCATGATGTGGATGCCAAACCGCAGCCCCTTGCCATGGACGAAGTCGGCCAGCGGCTTGAAGCCCCGCCCATCAGCAGCGGAAGGAAACTTTGCGAGCCCCGGCGTGAGCCGCCCGTGGGCGTCCATCGTCAGCTCTGCACCCGGGCGATAGTCGTGGCCCCGGGCGCCGGGCTCATACCACTGGATGTCGACCGTGAGGATGTCGTAGCCGGCCGGGAGCAGATGCTCGGCCATCGCCTCGGCCTGGGCCCGCACCTGTTCTTCCGTTACGGTCGTGCCGAAGATGTCCCAACTGTTCCAGCCCCGGGGAGGCGTCGGGGCGAGCTTCCAGTGGGCCGGAGCCGCGGGTTCCGCCGCTCCGGCGATCATGCACCAGGCCGCCATCAAGACGGCGATCAGACCTCGCTCCATTCCTAACCATCTCCTGACAAAGGTTTCTCCGTCGGCCTCCGCCGAATCGGATTTCAGCCCGTCACCTCGACGAGCATCCGCTCCACGCCGTGCTGCCAGGGCGGCAGCACGAGATCAAAGGTCTGCCTCAGTTTGGCGGTGTCCAGCCGGGAGTTGTGGGGCCGCCGGGCGGGAGTCGGGTATTCGCTCGTGGGCACGGGCAGCACCCGCTCGCGGGCGACCTTCACGGGCTGTCCGCGATCCCGAGCCCAGTCGATGATGAATTGGGCGAACCCGTGCCAGGTGGTCTCGCCGGCCGCCACGCAGTGGTAGGTGCCGCCGACTGACGGATCGGCCACGAGCCGGCGAAGCACCACGGCCGTCACGTCGGCCAACAGCTCGGCGCCGGTGGGCGCTCCAACCTGGTCGTCGATCACCCGCAGTTCCTCCCGCTCGGCCGCAAGCCGAAGCATCGTGCGAATGAAGTTGTGTCCACGGGCCGCGTAGACCCAGCTCGTCCGCAGGATCGCGTGGTGGCCGCCTGCCTGCCGCACCGCCTCCTCCCCGGCGAGCTTCGTGCGGCCATACTCGCTCAAGGGCCCCGTGGGAGCGTCTTCGGATCGGGGCTCGTCGCCGCTGCCGTCGAACACGTAGTCGGTGCTGTAATGGATCAGCGCGGCCCCGATGGCCGCCGCCTCCCGCGCCAGCACGCCCGGGGCCGTAGCGTTGATCGTCGCGGCCACGGCCGGCTCGGACTCAGCCTTGTCGACAGCGGTGTGGGCCGCCGCATTGACGATCGCGTCGGGCCGCAGCCGGCGGACGAGCGGAGCGAGCGATTCGGGATCGGTGAAGTCGGCCCGCAACTCGCCGGGGGAATCGAAGTCGCAGGCCACCACTTCGCCTAGGATCGCGAGCGACCGCTGGAGTTCCCAGCCCACCTGTCCGTTTTTGCCGAGCAGTAGGATTCGCATGGCGGCGGAGTCTACCCGAACGGGCCGCCCGGCCTCACCACCGCTGGTGGACGAGCGGCCGAATCCGCTCGTCGTAGGTCTCCTGAACGGCTGCGAGCGCCGCGGCGGAGAGCGGGGGCAGGGCGGAGGCCGCGGCGTTGGCGATCACCTGTTCAGGACGCCGAGCCCCGGGGATCACGCAGCTCACCGCGTCGAAGGAGAGGATCCAGCGGAGGGCAAACTGGGCGAGCGTGGCTCCCGGCGGCACGAGCGGCCGCAGCCGTTCCACCGCCTCGAGCCCCACCTCGTAGTCGACGCCGGAGAACGTCTCGCCCCGGTCGAAGCCTGCCCCCGCGCGGTTGAAGGCCCGATGGTCGGCGGCGGGAAACTGCGTCTCTCGATCGAACCGGCCCGAGAGCAGGCCGCTGGCCAGCGGCACCCGCACGATCACCGCCGTCCGCCGCCGCGCGGCCAGTTCGAAGAACAGCTCGGCCGGCCGCACGCGGAAGGCGTTGAAGATGATCTGCACGCTCTGCACGCCGGGATACTCGATCGCCTTGATCGCCTCCTCCACCTTCTCGACGCTCACGCCGTAAAACCGGAGCTTGCCGGCCGCCACGAGCCGGTCGAGCACCTCGAACACCTCCGGCTGGTAGTAGACCTCGGTCGGCGGGCAATGGAGCTGGAGCAGATCGAGCCGCTCCACTTCGAGATTTCGCAGGCTGCAATCGACGAAGGCCGTGAGGTTCTCGGCGGTGTAGCCCGAGGCGGTGTGGGGATTGAGCCGCCGGCCCGCTTTCGTGGCGACATAGAAGGGCTCGCTCCGCTCGCGGCGCAGCCGGGCGATCAGCCGCTCCGAGAGACCGTCGCCGTAGACGTCCGCCGTGTCGAAAAAATTGATCCCGCTATCGAGGGCCGCATGGAGCGTCGCCATCGACTCGGCCTCGTCGGCTCCGCCCCAGTCGCGGCCGCCGATGCCCCAGGCCCCGAAGCCGATCTCGGAAACCTCCCAGCCCGTCCGACCGAATGCTCGTGTGTTCATGGCGGGGAGTGTAGCACCGCCGCGACTGGCTCACGGAGGCCGTCAGCCCCTCGGCGGCCTAACCGTTGCCGACACTCGTAAAAACTGATCACACCGCCACACCGGCCCCCGCGGTGGGCGAGCCGGCAGTAGCCGGGGATCGTGCCCAGCGACCTGAAGCCCATCAGCCGGAGCACCCGGAGGGCAGCGGTGTTGGCCTCAGGCGTGATGCCGAGGAGGCGATCGAGGAGCGGCTGCCCGTCGGGCTGCTCCAGGGCTTCCAGCGCTGCGAGAGCCGCGCGGGCGGCGGCGCGGCTGAAGCCCCCCAGCGAGCAGTGATGAAGGAAAGCCGACCCGTCGTGGACGTTCGTCAGCCAGGCGAGCCCCCGCGGGGCACCAGACGCGGCATCCGCGGCGAGCACCATGTGAGCCGCGTTCCTTTGGGCGAACGCGACGAACTCCTCCAGGCTTGCGACGCCACCCGCGTAGAAGACGTCTTCGACCTTGGCCTCGGCCACCATCTGCCGCCAGATGCGGGCAAGCTGGTCCTCGCCGACGACCGGCCGCCCGTCTGCACCGACGTAGCGGATGACCGAAACCGACATGGCTGGCCCCGGCGGCGGTTCGAGCCGTCGCCGGGAGAATGGCTCCCGCAGCTCCGGCCCTGATCACTACGATCGTTGATCTCCGCCCGGCCCACCACCCCCCAGTTCGGCTGGACTCCGCCGCAGGAGCTAGCTGCCTTCGGGCCTGGTCGCCGCAGGCGGCAAGGGGCTGAGCGGGAGCACGACCGCGTCGAGTGGATCAGGCCGCTGCGGATCAAACGGAGTGAAGTCCTCGCCCAGCCGGTCCCGCAACTCCGGCACCTGCTCAAAGATGCCCGTGGCCACGATCCGGGCCAGCTCGAAGCCGCCGTAGTTGTCGAAGTGGCTGTCGTCCGCGAGCGACTCCACGCGGCCGTCGGGAGCGGTTCCGGCAGGGTAATGGAGAAACACGCGTTTCGAGCCCTCGGGGCCGAGCGCTTCATAGAGCTTGAGGCTCGCGGCGTTGAGGTCGATCACCGGAACGTCGTGCTCCCGACCTACCTGCCGGGCCGCTTCGGCATAGTCGGCCAGCGTCGGCTGCGGTGCGCTGCCGCGAAACCGCCGCCGCTCCATCGGTGTGACGAGCACCGGTTTCATCTGCCGGGCCCGAGCCTGGGCGACGTAGTCGGCGACGTCCTGCTTATAGGTCGTAAAGGCCCCGGCCCCCTCCCGCTTGTCCTTCTGGTCGTTGTGGCCGAACTGGATCAGGAGGTAGTCGCCGGGCCGAGCTGTCTCCCAGATCTGGTCGAGCAGGCCGTTGCCGCGAAACGACCCGAGCGAATCGCCCGACTGGGCGTTGTTGAAGACCGCCACGCCGGGTTTGAAGAACCGCGGCAGCATCTGGCCCCAGCCGGTGTAGAGCGCGCTATCCTGATCGGTCACCGTCGAATCGCCGGCGATGAACACGGTCAGGGGTTCGGCGGCCGGGGCGATCGTGACGGCAGCCACGCTGGGATTGGTGCCGTTGAATTCGAGCGTGAGCCTGTCGTCCCAGTTCGAGCCCGGCTGCGACGGCTTGAGCCGGATGCGTTTCCCCGATGCGAGCGTGGGCCGCTTGACCGCCACGGTGAACGACCGAGTGGCAAACTCGCCCGGCTCGAGCCGCAGGTCTTGCACCATGAGCCGCCGGGATTCGGCCTTCACCGTCACCGCCGTCGACTGCGCGGGATGGCCGAGCGTCACCGTCACGTCATACACACCGCCCGGCACGGCCGCGGACCAGAAAAACGGCCCGTCGGCGACGAGCCCATCGGCCAGCGGGCCATCACCGCCGGGGGCGTGCCAGCCCGTGATCGCTGCCTCTCCCTCGAGCCCGAAGCCTGCCTCCGGCGTGAACCGAGAGGCGGACGTCACCGCCCGAAAACCCTCGGCTCCGGGGCCATCACCGAAGTCGAACCGCCAGGAGGGGCTTGCAGCCGAATCCTCGGCGGCCGCGACGAGGTCCGCTCCAGGTGCGGCCAGGCAGACGCACCACAGCGTCCAAGAGGCGAACGACCGGAAATCGGTTCGCGGGGTTGAACATCGACGTCTCATGGCGGAACTGTGGTGAGCGGAAAGTCAGCGGACGCAGTGCCCTCGGGAGGCACCCGGAGCGTCAGCTCGCAGTGACAGTTGTACCGCGGAGGCGGCTCCGGCTGCAGGGTGGTGCCCAGCCGGTCGCGCCCAATGAGCCGGAGACGCCGGACTCGCGTCCGGGGCTTCTCTGACCACTGCCGTCGCCCTTCAGGCATCGCCCGCCGCCCGGAGCGTGACGATTCCTGATCCGCTGGATATCTTGGAAGTTCAGGTGATTCACAGGCGGACGGTCGCGGTTGGCCCGGCATCCGGGCTGCCGCCGGCCGCAGGAGAGAGCGCGATGCCGTGGTTTCGGCGACCCACGCGGAGCCGCCGAGGGCGGTCGGGCTCGACGACCCGACCGGGCGGCCGGCGGCGAGATGCCGCCGTCTCGATCGAACAGCTCGAGACTCGGCGTGTGTTGGCGGCCTATGTTCCGCTGGCGCCAACGCCGACGCCGCTCTGGACGAGCGGCTACTTTGCCGTCTCCGGCACCGTCGATCTCCAGGCCGGGGCGGCCGCTGCGCCCGACACCGCCGCCGGCGAGGCCGCGAGCCTGCCCCGCGATGTGAAGGTCACGGCCACTGGGCTGCCGCTCTTGCAATCGCGAGCGGGCGGAGCCGGGCTCGAGGTCTTCCTCGACTTCTCCCGCGACGCCGACGGCCGCGGCACCTTCAGCCTCGATGCCGACCGGGTGAACTTCAATTTCGAGGAGCAGCTGGCGATCTTCAACGCCTGGCGGGAGATCACCGGGTTCTTCTCGCAGTTCGACGTCAACATCACGACCGTCCGGCCCCCCACCGGCTGGGCCGACAAGAACTTCGCCTGGCTCCAGATCACGAACGACTTCGAGGGGGGCGCGGCCTACGTCGGCTGGCTCTCGAAGGATGGCCCCAAGGGCACGAACAACTCCGGCGACGCGGTCCACCGGGTCAGCGGCCTGGCCCATGAGATCGGCCACCTCTTGAACATGTCGCACCAGGCGGAGTTCGACAAATACGGCAACCTCACGGCCGAGTACTCCGACGGCACCGACTACCGCAACCGCGCTCTGATGGGCGTGGACTACATGGGGGAGGTCCGCAAGCTGCTCTTCGGCCGGGTCTCGGACGGCAGCGACGGCCGCACGATCCAGGATGACGTGGCCAAGACGGCCGCCCGGATTGCAGCCGAGATTGGCGGCACGGGCATGCGGCCCGACGACTACGGCAGCACGTTCGCCAGCGCCTACCGGATCGCCGGCGGCGGCCAGCAGCTCGACGGCTTCACCGAACGCGACACCGACGTCGACGTCTTCCGGATCGACGTCACGGCCGCCGGCCCCTGGACCTTCAGCGCCACGCCCCTCTATTACTCCCAGGCCGAACCGAAGCTCGAACTGCTGACGGCAGGGGGCACGATCCTCGCCGCCCGCGACGACGCCGATTACCGCAACGGCCCCACGAACGAGCAGAACCTCACCGTCTCGCTCGAGCCCGGCACCTACTATGTGCGGGTGGCCGGCGGCGGCGACTACGACGAACTCGGCTACTACAAGTTTGCCGCCGCCCCGCTGCCGACCGGCTTCGCCAGCACCGACGTGGGCGTGCCGCGGGTGCACGGCAGCGTGATCTACGACGCCACCAGCGGCAGCTTCACGCAGTCTGCCGGCGGCGCCGACATCTGGGGCAGGAGCGACCAGTTCCGCTTCACCTACGCCACCCTCACCGGCAACGGCTCGATCACCGCCCGGGTCGACGCCCTCGACAACGTGGGCTGGGCCACGAAGGGGGGCGTGATGATCCGCCAGTCGCTGGATGCGAACAGCCCCCACGCCTTCCTCGGGATCCGGCCCGACGGCACCCTCGACTCGATCTGGCGGGGCTCGGCCGGAGGCGGCTCGGCGAATGTCAACAACTCGGGGCCGGCGCCCTGGGTGAGGATCACCCGGTCGGGCAGCCAGTTCACCTTCGCCAGTAGCGCCGACGGGGTCAGCTGGACCCCGCTCGGCAGCCGCACGATCGCGATGAGCGGGCCGGTGTATGTGGGCCTCGCCACCTGCGGCTTCGCCGACGCCCGGTTCGAGGCCTTCGCCACGTTCTCGAACCTCACCGTCACCGGAAACACCACGCCGGCGACTCCTCCGGTGAACGGGCTCACGCCGCCGACTGCCATCACCGCAGCGCCCGCGGCCGGGGCCAACACTTCGATCGACGTCTCCTGGACCGCCTCGCCCGGGGCCTCGGGCTATGTGCTCGAACGGTCGCTCGACGGCGTCGACTACGGGCAGATCGCCACGGTCGGAGCGGGCATCACCAGCTACACCGACGCCGACCCCTGGGGCTCGATGCGGTGGTTCTATCGGGTGAGAGCGTCGAACGGCACCTCCGTGCTCTCGGCGGCGTCCGCCCCCACCAGCACGGTCAACAAGCCGGCCGCCCCGACCATGTCGCCCGCCGGCTACACGCCGACCGTGATGGCGATCGGCACGACCGAGCTATTTCTCAACTGGTTCGACACGAGCGGCGAAGTGGGCTACCGGGTCGAGCGATCGACCAACGGCACGAGCTTCTCGACCGTGGCCAACCTCGCCGCCAATCAGACCGCCACCAATGTCGCGGGGCTCGCCGCCGGCACCGCCTACACCTTTCGGATCACGCCCCTGACCAACCTCGGCGACCGCATCACCGAGCCGCTGCTGATCACCACCCAGACCCGAATGCCCGCCGTCTCAAACCTGCGGGTCTCTGCCGCCACGTCCTCGACGCTCACCGTCACCTGGAACGACTCGCGGCTCGAGACGGGCACCCGCGTGGAGCGTTCCACCGACGGCGTCACCTGGAGCTTCCTGGGCAACGCGGCCACCAACGCCACCTCGTGGACCGACCGAAACCTGGCGGCGGGCCAGCAGTATTCCTATCGCGTGATGCCGTTCAACCAGTCGTTCGACGGGATCATGAGCGGGGCCGTGACCGGCACCACCCTGACGGCATCTCTACCGCCGACGGTCGCCACGCCGGCGGCTGCCACGCCCTCCACGATCACGAGCGTCACCACCCGGCTCTCGGTGCTCGGGGCCGATGACGCGGGAGAGGCGGACCTCACCTACACCTGGGCGGCCACCGGGCCGGGCTCGGTAAGCTTCATCGGCAACGGCCGAAACGCCTCGAAGACCACCACCGCGATCTTCACCGCTGCCGGAACCTACACCTTCACCGTCACGATCAGCGACGCCGGCCAGCGTTCGGTCACCAGCAGCGTGAGCGTGACCGTCGCCGCCACGCCGACGACGATCGCCGGCGAGGGCACAATGGCGGCCGGCAGCTCGCAGCAGCTCGCCGTGCTCGACCAGTTTGGCGCGGGGATCCCGCCGGCAAACTGGACCTGGTCGGCCACCGCCGGCACGGTCTCGGCCACCGGCCTGTTCACCGCTCCGGCAGCCGGCCCGGCGTCGGTACTCGTCACAACCGCCTCCCGGCAGCTCGCCAAGAGCTTCACGATCGTGCCGGCCTACACCGAAATCGTCTTCGACGTGCCGGCCGGCGAAACCCTCACCGACACGGCGCTGCATTCCGGCACCGACCGGATCGTCAAGCGGGGCGGGGGCACACTGATCCTGACCGCGCCCAACGCCCATGCCGAGGGCACCGTGGTCGAGGCCGGCGAGCTTGTCGTGCAGAATCCCTACTCCCTCGGCACCGGCCCGCTCGAGATCCTGGCCGGCGGAGAGGTGCGGTTCGAGGTGGGTGGCCTCGAGGTGCCTGTAGGGAGCCTCGCGGTTGCCACCTCCGGCCGACTCGATCTGGGCGGAGCCCGGCTCTCGGTGGCCGCAGGCGGCTACGAACTCGGCCTGATCCGCGACCTGATCGTGTCGGGCCGCTCCGGTGGCAGCTGGACGGGCCCCGGCCTGACCAGCTCCGCCGTCGCCGGCGCGGCCTTTCGCGAACTCGGCTACCGCGTCACGCCCGAGGGCGGGCTCGTGGTGCAGGCCGCCGCCGTGGGCGACGCCAACCTCGACGGCAGCGTGAACGTCCAGGATCTGATCGCCCTGTCGGCCGGCGGCCGCTACGGCACGGCCGCGACCGACGCCCACTGGTGGGAGGGCGATTTCACCTTCGACGGCCGCGTGTCAATCGGCGACCTGATCGCCCTCGTCTCCTCCGGCCTCTACGGCACCGGCCCCGTCACGACGTCGACGCGTTCGCCCGGCTGACCGGCCGTTCCAGCGACAGCAACGCGGTCTCGACCGTGAGCCCGGGCCCGAAGGCCATGGCCACACACGGACCATCCGCGGATTCGCCGAGCAGCCGATCGAGGATGAAAAGAATCGTGGCACTCGACATGTTGCCGTGATCGGCCAACACACCTCGGGAGCAACGCAGGGCGGCGGCATCCAAGCCAAGCGCCTGGGTGACGGTCGAAAGAATTCGCGGCCCGCCCGGATGCACCGCCCACGATCGCACGTCTTCGAGCTCGAGACCATACGGCTCGAGGAGCGCGGCGACTCCGGCCGGCAGGTGTTCGGCGATCGCGGCAGGCACCCGGGGGGAAAGCGTCATTTCAAATCCATGGTCGCCGATCATCCAGCTCATCCGATCGGCCGAATCGGGCAGCAGCTGGGAACGCTGTCCCAGGACCACCGCGTGCCCCCGGTTGCTGGTGGATGCCGCCGTCGACACGATGGCCGCGGCACCATCGGCGAAGATGCTGTTGGACACGACGTGATCGCCCCGGCTGCCGTATTGAAAGTGGAGGCTGCAGAGTTCCACGCAGACCACAAGCACGACCGCGGCGGCATCGGCCGACACGAAGGCGTCGGCAACCCGGAGGGCATTGAACGCCCCGTGGCAGCCCATGAAGCCGACATGCGTGCGGGCCACGCTGTCGGGCAGGCCGAGCGCCACCACGAGTTCCAGATCGAATCCGGGGTTTGCAAAGCCGGTGCACGAACAGGTGACCAGGTGGGTGATCGCCCGGCCCGCCACACGGGCCTCAGCGACCGCCGCCCCCGCGGCCGCCGCGGCCAACGCCCCCGCCTCCTGCGCGTAGCGGGCCATGCGGGCGGCGGTGGTCGGGCCGGCGTCGTCGCCATGGCTTGCGACGGGAAAGAAGCTCTGGACATAGGCTGCCTCGCCCGGGTCGTCCAGCAAGACTGACGCACGCGTCTGAATCTGCGTCTGCCGGTAGATGGCGGCGAGGGCCCGCTCGCGGCCACTCGTCGCGTTGCCGAGCCCGACCGCCAGGCCGGCGGCATCCCGCTGGGCGATCTGCCGCGGCGGTGTGGCCGTGCCGATTCCTCGAATCACGAGACTCATGGCGAGGAGTCTCCGCGGACGGCAGTCGCCCCCACGAGCCAGGGAAGCAGGGCGGCGGCGAATCCCGGAGCCGCATCTGCGACCCGCATCGCAGCGCCGACAAGGCGGGGATGACGGACCACAGCCGCGACCCGGTGGCAGCGGCGGTGATGCCGCGCCGCGAAGGCGCCGAAGGATCGACCATAGGCTTTCGCCGGGGCCGTCGCGGTGAGCAAGGCCTCGGCGGCGAGTCGACCGCTTGTGAGCGCCCAGCCCATGCCTTCTCCCGTGAACGGCTCGACGTATCCGGCGGCATCTCCGACCCGGAGGATCCGACCGGAGACGCCGGCCGATGTTCCGGCAGACCGTGTCAGCTGGGGCGTGGCCCGCATCGGAGCATCCAGCAGACTGCGGCGGACCGCAGCCAACCAGCCTGCCGGCCCGGCCGCGTCGCCGAGCACTCCTGCCACGGCAGGCCCGATCGTGCCGCACGCCGCGATCTGCCGCCGATCAACCGCGGCGGCCACGTCGATGCGGCCATCCTCGAGCCGCACGAGCCCGCAGTATCCGCCGCGGGCCACGGCCATGACCAGTTCGCCCGGCGGCAGGTCGATCAGGTCTGCGGCGAGCGTCGTGCCCACTCCGATCCGACTCCCGGGACGGACATGACGGGGCGGGCTGGCCCGCACCCGCACATGGTCCGCGAGCCCGGTGGCAATCACCGCGGTCTCGGCCCGGAGCCAAACCCGCCGGCCCGACCGGAGATCGCAGGCGATGACCACGCCCGAGTCCCCGGTGAAGACCTCCTCCACCCCCGTCACTCGGCCCCCCGGTAGCCAGGCCGCCCCGGCATCGATCGCCATCCGGATCAGCCCGGCGTCGAGCATCTCCCGAGAAACCACGCCGCCTCCGGGAAAGGGGAGCGTGGCGGATCGGCCGGCCGCGACCACTCGCACTCGTTCCAGCGGCGCCGCAGCCTGGAGCCGGCCGCACGCGTCGGCGGACCAGCCGAGTCCTCGAAGTTCGGCACCCGCCCTCGACGACAGACAGCAGCCGCACACTTTTGGCCGCGGCATGCCCTGCCGGTCGATGACGACCACCCGCCGGCCATTCCGCGCCAGGCGAATCGCCACAGCGGCACCCGCCGGGCCACCGCCGATCACGACCGTGTTCCACTTCACATCGGCAGCCTCGCCGGGCCGCAGTGTGGCAGGAACTTCGGTGACCAAAGCCGACCCGCTCATGCCGGACCTCGCCGCCAGGTGATCAGCACCCGCTCCGGCCACACCCTCCGCACCGTCGCGGAAGCGAGCCCCGCCGCGGCCAGGAGCTGTCGGTATTCCGCGGTGGTGCGGGCCGCCCGCACGGAGAGGGGCCCGTCGACTCTCGCGACCCGTGAGCCTGAGAGCAGGCTGGTACCGATCACCGCCAGGGCGAGCCCCAGGGGGCTGCGAATCAGGTCTGACACGACGAATCCCAGCCGGCACTGCATCGCCATCGAACGCAGCACCCGCTCGGCCATCTCGTCGTGCAGATGATGGAGAAAGAGCGAACAGATGGCGATGTCGCAGGGCAGGCACCCGCTGGCGACGATGTCGCGGGCGACACAATTGAATCGCAGCGAGGAGCCGGCCCTCGGCTCCCCGGCGGCCGCGACCCGGGCCGCAGCCCGCTCGAGGCCTCGGCGACTGATGTCAACGCCCGTCATGATGACCCCCCGCCCACCGAGCCCGCGGGCCAGGCGACGGCCGCAGGCCAGCATCACGTCCCCTCCGCCGCAGGCGAGGTCGACGACCCGCACAGGGTCGCTCCCGGCCGGCGGCACGAGCGTGAGGGCAGCCCGCGCGATCTGAAAACCGGTGCCGGAGACGGCATTGATCGTCGCCAACGCAGCCAGGGCGTGGAGATGATCGGCCTCCGGCAGGCCCGGATCATCCATCAGCTCGGCCTGCCGCGTCGGCTCCAACGAAAGCAGTCCCACAATGAGCTCCGTTCTGCCTGCCGCGGCGCGTGCAGGTCATTGCCAGGAAACGATGATCGCCGAGCCGATAAAGATGAAGATACCGCCGACGATCACCGGCCACTGCAACGGATGGCGGTAGAGAAGCCAGGCGAAGACGGCGACGAAGAGCGGGTAGGAGATTTCCAGCACCGCAGCCCGCGACGCCCCGAGCGCCTGGATCGAGGCGAAGATCGCCAGGCATGCCAGCGCCACGACGGCCATGGTGGTAAGCACGAGCGGCGCGGGAGCCCCCGGCCAAGAGAGCCGCAGCAGCGACGCCGGTGATTCACCCTGGACGAGCAGCACCGTCCCCGCCACCGCAACGCCCGCGATCGAGTGGAGAAAGTACAGCCGGTAGATCGACATGCCGGCCAGCAGCCGCTCGTCGAGCACGTAGAGCAGGCCCCAGAGCACGGCGGCGGCGACCGCGAGCAGATATCCATGGAACGGCATGACGCTGACTCCTCAGGGATTTCCCGAGCGGGCGCCGCTCGGAACGCAGCCGGCAGGGGCTCTACGCCCGCCGCCACTCGCCCTCGAGCACGCGGAGCACGTCGGCCGCCGCCCGCACCGGCTCGAGCGCCGTCGTGGCGATGCCCGCGACCACCCGGGTGTGCTGGTGGTCGGTGCCGCCAGGCTCGGTCCAGGCCTCGCCGCGGCGGCAGGTGATGTAGGTGGAGAACGTGCGGTGGCCGGTGCCCGGCCGCTCCCCGACCACATGGAGCACCGCCCGGGGCCCCGACCGCCCGCCAAACAACGTCTCCCCGATCCGATACCCCACCCGTACCCGGCCGGAGGTGACCACGACCGGCCGTGGGGCGGGCCGCCGGCCGGCCGCCACGAGCCCCGCCTGAACCGCCGCGAGAAAGGGGGCAAGCTGGGCGAGGTCCATGATCGCGAGCGGATTGAGCCCGTCGGAAATGATGACGGCCACGTCGGCGTCGTCCGCAGCGAGGCGGTCGCGTTCGGCCACCACCGCCGCGAGCGACGGGGCCGCGAGGGTTTCGCCGCCGGTTGGATGGAGGATGTAGTCGCGGCGGCTCTCCGCCGTCGTTTCGACGAGCAGGCTGCCGGCCTGCGACTCGCGAAACCCGGTGTCGAACTCGGCCCAGATGCTCTGCCGGGCGTCGGCGTCGATGCGGCTGATCGTGGCGGCGAGCGCCGGCTCCAGATCCTCGGGCTCCGGGCCGTGACCTTCGGCGAGAAACACGCCCCGGCTCCGCACGGCTGCCATCTCCGCCCGCCCCTCCGCCCGGATCGCCTCGTCGGAACGGATGTCGCCGCAGGCCCGCCGATACTGGAGGTGCACCCAGCCGGGATCGCCGAAGCGTGGCCCCGGACACCCCTGGTCGTCGAGCACCCCGAGCCGCTGGAAGAAGGCCTCCATCCGTGGCTCGCCGCGGCAGCCAAACCTCCGCCGCAGCCGCACGTGGTCCTGAAAGCCAGTGGTCAGATAGCCGAGCATCGGATCGATCTTCGTCGGCAGGGCCATCAGGTAAGCGGGCCGGGCCGGCATCACCTGCTCCAGACACCAGTCAAGATCGTCGAGCGACACCTCCATGTGGAGCGTGGCGCAGACATCGAGCCCGATGCAGAGGCCGTGGAGCTTGCCCATCGCGAGGTCTTCAAGGCAGCAGCGGACAAGCTGCTCCCGCGAGCGGAACACCTCCGGGCCGATGAAGCCGGCCACGTCGTTGACATGCACCCAGGCCGGTCCACCGCGGGCCGCGGCCACCCGCCGGGAGAGCAGCCGGGCGAAGCCATACTTCCGGGCCTCGTGCACCACCATGTCGGTGCCCTGGGCATGGCCGTTGGTGAAGTCGGCGCCCTGCCCGGTCTCGAAGTAGAGCCCCCAGCGGCCAGTGCGGGCCGCGGCATGCTCCAGCATC
>JBJOHE010000057.1:0-2800 GCA_046047895.1 Planctomycetota bacterium
GAGCCGACGCGGGTCGGCGGCGACGGCGCGAAAATAAGCGGCACGGGCAACCCCGACCTTCCAGTTGACGGTGCTTTGAGGAGCCGCGACTGGCCTTGGGGGTTTTCAGCCGCGGCCGCTAGGCTCTCAGGATGGAACGGGCGTCCACCATCCACCGCGTCGTCGGCTTCGACCCCGGGCTCAACGTCACCGGCTACGGCATCGTCGAATGTCGCGGAGGAAGCGTGCGGCTGATCGAGGCGGGCACGGTGCGATCCCGCGGCGAGACGCTCGAAACCCGGCTGGCCTCGATCCATGCCGGGGTTCGCGAGGTGCTCGAGGCCTTCTCGCCCTCCGCCATGGCAATCGAGCAGGTCTTCGCCCACGCCCGCTTCCCCAAGGCGGCGATCCTCTTGGGCCACGCCCGGGGCGTGATCTGCCTCGCGGGCGGCCAGGCGGGCCTCGCCGTTCACCATTACCTGCCGAATCGGGTGAAGGGCACGCTCACCGGGAGCGGCCATGCCGGCAAGGCCCAGATCCAGGCGGCCGTTCAGCGGGAGCTCGGGCTCGCCGCCAAGCCCGAACCGGCCGACGCGGCCGACGCGCTGGCCGTGGCGCTCGCCGACTGGCACCTCCGGCTCCGGCCGCTCTTCTTTGGCACGGGCACGGTGCGCATCAGGAGCGGGAGAGCATGATCACCAGGGTTTCCGGAACACTCGAGCGAGTCGAACCCTCGGCGGTCGAGATCGCCGTCGGGCCGGTGGTGCACGAGGTGCTCGTGACCGAGCTTGTCCGCCGCAGTCTCCAGACGAAGCTCGGCCAGCCGATCGTCCTCCACACGCTCGAATACCTCGAAGGAAACCCCACCCGCGGCAACCTCGTGCCACGGCTGGTCGGGTTTCTCTCGGAAGTGGAGCGGGAGTTTTTCGAGCTGATCTGTGAGGTCGACGGCGTGGGCGTTCGCAAGGCGCTGCGAGCGATCATCCGGCCCGTCGGGGAAATCGCCGCCGCGATCGAGGAGCAGGATGCCAAGGCGCTCTCGGGGCTGCCGGGGATCGGCGGGGCGACAGCCGAACGGATGATCGCCAAGCTCCGGCGGCGGATGCCGAAATTCGCCCTGCTGGTGGCCCGCGAGGCCCCTGGCGAGGCGGGTGGAGCCGCCGACGTGCTCAGCGAGACCTTCGACGTGCTTCGGTCGCTCGGCCATTCCGACGCCGATGCCCGCCGGCTGGTCGACGCCCTCCGGGCGGAGAAGAAAAAGCCCAAGGACGTGCAGGAAGCCCTCGAGGCGATCTACCGGCAGATGCACAAGCCCCGTTGAGGCCGGTAGGCTCTCGTCATGTCATCCTTCCGCCAACCCTCGATCCAGGCCCCGGAAGACCCTCTGCCGGAGGACCGCGCGCTTCGCCCGCAGCGGATGGCCGAGATGATCGGCCAGCGGGGCGTGTACGAGCGGCTCGAAATCGCGATCGACGCCGCCCGTAAGCGAAGCGAGACGCTCGGCCACATCCTGCTCGACGGCCCCCCCGGCCTCGGCAAGACGACGTTCGCCACGTGCATCCCCAACGAACTTGGCACGAGCCTCCAAATCGCCAGCGGCGCGGCGCTCGCCGCCCCGAAGGATCTCCTCCCCTATCTGACCAACGCGTCCGAAGGCTCGGTGCTCTTCATCGACGAGATCCACCGGCTGCCGATCGCCGTCGAGGAATTCCTCTACCCGGCGATGGAGGACTTTCGAATCGACATCACGCTCGGCGACGGCGTGGCCGCCCGCACGATCAACATGCCGCTGCGGCCGTTCACGCTCGTGGGGGCCACCACCCGGGCCGGCCTGCTCTCCGCCCCGCTGCGGGATCGGTTCGTCATCCGCGAGCACCTCGACTACTACTCTCCCGCGGAACTCGCTGAGATCGTCCACCGTTCGGCCGGCAAGCTCCAGATGCCGATGGACGACGACACGGCCGGCGAGATCGCCCGCCGCAGCCGCGGTACGCCCCGGCTCGCCAACAACCGGCTCCGCTGGATCCGCGACTACTCGACGAGCCGGGCCGAGAGCAAGCTCGACGTGGAGATCGCCCGAGCGGCGCTCGCAATGCAGGGCATCGACGAGCTCGGACTCGACGGCTTCGACCGTCGCTACCTCGAGACGATCCAGCGGGTGTTCAACGGCGGCCCGGTGGGCATCGAGGCGATCGCCCACACGATGAGCTCCGCCCCCGACACCATCGAGGATGACGTAGAGCCCTTCCTGCTGCGATGCGAACTCGTAATCCGCACGCCCCGCGGTCGTAAACTCACACCCAAGGGCGATGACCACATCGGCGGCCGACCGCGGGCCGCCGGTCGGCTTTTCTAGACATAGCGGCTTCGCGGCCATCCATGGCCCGCGAAGCCTTGGCTCGGCGGAGGTGCAGCCAAGGTGCACCTCGCCTCGCGGCGGCCGCCTTCCGGGCGGCCGATTGCGTGCAGCTGCTGCGGAGTGGGGGCCTTGTCTGCGCGGATTGGCGTCGAGGCGGGGCGGCCCGGATGGCACGCGGCGCGGTCTTTGCCCGCTGCGTGCCGCAGGGTGGAAGGCCAAAACAAGGGGCACTCGACGCAAGGCTGCGCTTCAATGCGTGCCGCAGGGGCGACCCACCATGGGCAGGCTACAAGCCTGCCCCCACTGGTCTGCTGAAACACATGCCTCCGGGAAAGGGCAGCCCGGGTCGGGGTCATCCGTGTCCCCGAACCGGCCTAGAGAACGAGCGAAGCCCGGAGGGCGGGAGCGCAGTTATCTCGGAGTGAGCGAAGGGCAGGATGCCCGACGCGAACGTCCGGGGAG
>JBJOHE010000058.1:0-4145 GCA_046047895.1 Planctomycetota bacterium
CTGCGACTCGAGGCGTTGGGCGAGCAGACCGGTGGCCGCAGGCTTGTAGCCTGCGGAATGCGGGCTCTCCTCCAAGAGGTTCCCGAGCTGAGCAGCAGCCCGGATTCGGGCAGGCTGCAAGCCTGCCCCCACTGGCCAACTGGAACCCCAAGGGCCGACGAAATCATGGCATGTGCTCCGCCACCCCGAGCCTCCCCGGTCACGCTGGGGGCCGCTGGCTCGGGGGCGGCAAAAGTCGCGTCGCGGGCGAGGATACGCCCCGATGCTCCGCGAGCGTTCTACGGCGCTGAGGGGCCGCTGCCGCGGGCTCGCTTGAAGGGGTCGATCGTGCCGCCGCCGGGGCCTGGGGGCGGTTCGTTGGCGGAGCTGAACGGGTTGAGCTTCGGCCAGGCGAGGTTGCCGCCCGGCCAGGTGGCCGTCGCGGTGGGGGCTGCGACGGGCGGGGCCGCAGGCGGAGAAGAGCCGGGAAGCGGGGCGTGGTCGAGGAGGTCGGCGGGGGAAGGAAAGCTGGACCGCCCTTGCTCGCCCGGGGATGTCGAGACGAGGGCCGCCGGCGTCCCGCCGACCGCTCGCTCAAGCGGTGTCACTGTGACTTCGTCGACCCGGGCCTCGCCTAACCCGCTCAGGGCGAAGGTGACGGTCACCGGTTCGCCGGCTGCCTCGGGGGGCACGATCCGGTAGAGCACGAGCCGCCGCCAGTCTTTGCTCGGGCCCACGCGCTCCGCGAGCGCCGGGCCACCGAGCGAATCGAAGACGAGCAGCCCGTCGACACTCCCTGTGATCGCCTCCGGCACCCACACCTGGGCCGAGATGGCGACGAGCTTGCCCACCGGAACAGCGAGCGGCGGAGTCGTGATCCAGACCGGAGGCGTTTCCACGACCACGGGCGCGGCCTTGGGGTCGGCCGGCCGGGCGATCATCCGGAGGCAGGCCTGGCCACTTGCGGGCCGCGAGCGGATCACCTCGACGGCCGTCGTGATCTCGCCTTGGGGTTTGGCGAAGTGCCGCCAGCCGCTCTGGGCGAGGGCTGCGATCGCCTCCATGTCGCCGCCGGTGAGCAGGTCGGCCACCGGAGCCGTTGCTGATCGCGCCCCGATGAACTGCCAGGCCTCCGCGAGGGTCGCGTCGGAACCGCTCAGTGGATTGGCCACGATCGATCCCTCAGCCTTGACAGCGTTTTCCCAGATCCGCCGCTCGAACTGGCCGGCGATCGCGGCCGCCTTGCGGAGCGAGCGGACGGCTGTAGCTGGTTCCGTGGCCGCGAGCGACTCGCCCGCGGCCGCGAGGCGGCCGGCCTCTGTCAGCATCGCCATCGCCGCCACCGGCGGCGGGCCGGAGAACGCCTGGGGCGGCAGCCGGGCGAGGAGGTCGCCGGCTCCACCGAGCGCCAACGAGGCAAGCCCGCGGGCCGAGGCGAGTTCGAGCGGAAAGATGGTCCGGACCAGATCCTGCACATGGCCGGTCACTGCCGGGTCGCCGCTCAACAGCACGATCCCGTGGGTCGTGAAGGCGTCGAGCGTGACCGACACGCCGCCGGTCACCCGCTGCTGCCGCGCCGGCCGCAGGCCGCCCGGGGCGACCTCCCAGGCGCGATGGGCCTCGGGCACGCCTGGCACGAGGATCGTGAGCGGCATGTCTTCGCCGGGCACGTCGGGCCCTTCATAGCGACGGGCCACGACCTGCGAGCCCTGCACGCATCGCCAGGCCAGCACGATCCGCGCCCGCGCGGCCTCCATCACGAAGGCCTGCACCTCGGGGCTGCTCGTCGTGGCCCGCGAGGCGAACCGGCCGGCGGCGCCCCAGGGTTCCACCAGCCGAAGCCTCAGGTTTGTCTCGCGGACGGCGGCGGCACGCATCCGGGCCTCGGGATCATCGCCATCGAGCCGCCGGGACGACGTGAAAAGAATGCCGCGGGCGCCTCCCGCCACGGCGGAAAACCCGGCCAGCGCCAGGCTCTCGGGATCGATCGCCAGGCCCCGGCCGCCCACTCCGGCCAGCGCCGCCGCCTGCCGGGCCGCGGCGGGATCGAGTTCGGTGCCCAGCGTGCAGAGCAGGGGGGTGCCCGGCCGGGCGAGCCGCGGCCGTTCCCGCAGCCACTCGAGCCAGTCGATCAATTCCAGGCTCGTGCCCAGCACCGTCCGGCGGGCGACCAGCATGTCGACATGCCGCGACACGGCCCGCAGGCCGGAGTCGGCCGAGCCGATCAGGGGCCGGCCCGAGCGGGGGTCGCAGGCTCGGATCCGCCGGCCCTGCTCGGCGATTTCCTCGATCGTTTCCTCGGAGAGGCCGGTGCCCAGATCCCAGGCCAAGACCCGGTCCCAATTCCGCAGCATCGGCACGTTCTCCGGCTCGCGGAGGTCGACGTCGGGAATCGGCGGCGGCGGGCAGATCACCCACAGGCCGGCGGCCCGCGCTTCCGCGAGCTGGTCCGCCGTGGCGGGGGCCGGGAGCTTGACGCAGTTGAAGCCGAGGTCGGCCAGGAAGACGAAGGGTTCCCCGTTGGCTTCGATGCTGCGGGGAAAGAACGGCAGCCCTGCCACCTCCAGCACCCCTCGGGCGAGTCCGGCGGGAGGATCGGCTGCAAGGGGCACTTCAGCCGCCACGGGCCGCACGAATGAATCCGCCACGGCCGTGGCCTGGCCGGCGGAGACCGTCACCAGCCCCGTGACTTCGAGGTCGTCGATCGCGAAGGCATGGCGGCCGGCCGCGGCTGCGGCGTCTATCACCACTGCCGTCACCACCGCCCCCTCCAGGCCCACCTGCGAGCCGTGTTCGAGCCGCACGGCCGGCAGGCGGCGGGCCGCCTGCTCCCGCACGTCGCCCACCTCCAGTCGCTCCCACCGATCTGCGTCACCGGCAGCCTGGCCGGCGACCAGAATCTCGATGCCGTCGGGCTGCCGGCCGGTCGGGTCCACGAGCCGCATCCGAAAGCCGAGCCGTGCACCGGGAAGGCTTGTTCGCACCCACACGGCGGCCCGCAGTTCGTCGATGACCGCCGCGGGCTCGAGCGGCAGTTCGAGCTCGATGGCGGCTGTGGCGTTCGACTCGACGACCAGCCGCTCGCAGCCGGCTCCCCGGTGAGGCGAGTCGGGCGAGATGGCGTGGTCGACGCTTCGGACCTGATCGGATTGCCCCACGAGCTGCCAGGCCACCGGGCCGGCTTCGAAGCCGAGTTCGACGGTGCCGCCGGCCGCCACGCCGATGGCAAGCCCCGCGACTGCCGCCAGACCGGTCGCGAGGCGTCGGGAGGTGGTGGCGATTGAATGGCGCATGCGAGTCCCGGATGACATGGATCCTGCCGGATCGGCGGCTTGTACCAGGGGGGCGCGGCCGGGCTCCAGATGAATTGGGAAAGCCGGGGCGGCATGATCGGCGGTGGGGGACGGGAAAAATTGGTGGAAAAACGGCCAGGCCGCTCGCGAAGCCTGAAAAAAAGAGGTACTTCTAATAAGGCGGCCTGGGCCGCGCTCCACCTCGTCTCCCCCGTTCGCGGATCTGCCGCGGCCTGCCCATGAAGCCAGCCACGGCCGAACAGCTCGAGCAGCTCGTCGCCAATCTGGAACTGGTGCCGGGCGGCGCCCTGGCCGACGCGGCCCACGAGGTCGGTGCCACGGCCAGCGCCGCGGAGCTGGGGCAGGCGCTCGTGCGGCGGGAGCTGCTCACCGGCTTCCAGCTGGAGCGACTGCTTCGGGGCGAGCGACGCGGATATTCGTTCGGCCACGCCCGGCTGCTCTACCAGGTGGGCGCCGGCTCATTCGCCCGGGTCTACCGGGCCATCCACACGGAGAATGGCGGCATCCTGGCAGTGAAGGTGCTCCGCAATCGCTACGCCAACGACCCGGCCAAATGCCAGGCCTTCCGCCACGAAGGTGAAATGGGCCACATGCTCCGCCATCCCAACATCGTGGCGATCGACGAGGTCGGCGAGGAGAACGGCGCCAGCTACATCACGATGGAGTTCGTGGAGGGCCAGACGCTCCGCGAACTGGTCAAGATTCGCGGCGCTCTCGACGTGCCAAAGGCACTCGACCTCGTCCATCAGATGGCCTGCGGGCTGGAGTATGCCCATCGCCGCGGCGTGACCCACCGCGACCTCAAGGCCTCCAACGTGCTGATTTCATCCACGGGCCAGGCGAAGCTGGTGG
>JBJOHE010000059.1:0-2992 GCA_046047895.1 Planctomycetota bacterium
GGGTCGAGGCGTAGAAGAGCCATCCCGGCCAGGCGGCGTCGGCCGGCGAGTAGGCCGTGCCGTGGTAGAAGATCTGGTTGATGCCGGCCAGAAACAATTGGTCGATCTCCGGCTTCATCTCGGAAGGCGCTTCACGGAAGTGTTCCCGCATCCAGGTGAAGGTCTCCGAGGAGGCACGGCGCCGACCAGCCAGATGCGCCGCCGAGGAGGCGAGCCTGGTCACGAGCGGCTGCGGCAGGTTCTTGCTCACCTCGCTGTCGTCTCGCCGAAAGCCAGGGATCGCAAAGCGGCTGGCCCCGAAGACCTCAGTCTCGGGCACGTCGGCCGCTGCGTAGAGGTCGATCAGATTGGCCGGGGCGCCGTGGGCCTGCTCGCGTGCTTCGCAGCCGTGCTCGTGGCACCAGTCGATCCACTCCTTCAGGTACTCCATGTGCAAGGAGGCGAGCGTGGTGCGGTAGTCGGCCTTCACCCGGGCGACGGCATCGGGATCGCCTCGGCCCTCGAGCAGGTCGCGGTGGTCGAGCAGGTCGTAGCCGTGGAGTTCGCGAAACCGCCCGGGCACCTCAGCCGACCAGTTGGCCTGATACTCGAAGGAATCGTGAAACTGGCCGTGGAGCGCACCGCGCGGGAGCCCCTTGAGGGCAGCCGTGAAAGGCTCGAGATAGCGACGGCAGGCCGCCGGTGAAAACGGATTCACCACGAAGCCCGCGCCGCCGGGAGCCGCCCGCTTCACCTTGAAGCGGGTCGGCTGCGGGGCGAAGGCTCCGTCCTTCCCGGCGATCTTGAGCTCAGCGTCATCGGGCCCGACCTGGGGCCCGCCGAACGGCCAGCCGGTGCCGGTCGCCATGTCCACCCCCAGGCCCAGCCGCTCGGCTTCCGCGCAGGTCAATCCGAGGGCAGCCACATACTCCGGCGACAGGAATTCGAGGAAGCGATCTTCCGCCCCCTTCGCTCCATAGATCGGCGTGATCTCCACGCCTCCAAAACCGGCCGCCGCGATCGCCGCGAGCTCACGGGCGAGATTCGTCTCGTCCACGCCGCTCCCGAGCCACCACCAGCGGGTCCAGGGCTTCGCCTCGCGGGTGATCGCAGGCCAGGCCGTGTCGGACTCCGCCGCAGATGCGAGCCCCGGCATCGAGCCAAGCACCGTCACCATCAGCAGCCACAACCGCAGCCCCACCATGAGTCCTCCTCCCTTCGTCCAGCCGTCGGCCGGGATGATCCACATGAAGCCGGCAGCATAGCGGGCCGGCCGGCCGAGCCGTCAGGACTCCACCGTCGACTCCGCCAGGGCAGCCGCCACGCACCAGGCGGGACACCGACCGGTCTCGGTGTGGTAGCCGCGGGCCACCTCGGCCACGATGGCGTCGGCTCTCCGGGCCTCGACGAGCGCGACCACCTGTCCTGCGAAGCCTCCGCCAGCCCGCCGGCAGCCCAACACCCCGGCCGTCCCGGCCGCGGCCGCACAGAGCATGTCGACCTCGGAGCACGACACCTCGTAATCATGGAGGAGCGAGTGGTGGCTTTCGGTCATCAGCCGCCCGGCCATGATCCAGTCGCCCTGCTCGAGGGCGGCGGCAAGGGCGACGGCGCGAGCGTTTTCCCCACGAATATGGGCCGCTCGCCGGTGAAGGCTGGCCGGAAGTTCGTCGTGCCAGCGCCTCCAGAGGGTGTCATCAACGTCGCGGAGCGACTGCTTCCCGAGCGCCCGGGCCGCCTCCAGGCACTCCGCCTGCCGGGCCGACCGCTCCCGATCCACCTGCGGGGGCCGCAGACCGCTGTCGATGACGAGCGTGGCGACATCGCCACGGCCGAGCGGCAGCCGGCGAACGGTGCCGCTACGGCCATCGATGAGCGTCGCCTGCACCGCCCGTGCGGCAGCCAGGGAAACACCATCCGCCTCCCGCCACCCGGTCGGGCTCGGCGGCTCGAGGGAGAGGGTTACCACCAGGCCGTCACCCGAACCGTCGGGATCACCCATGAGATCAATCCAGCCTGGCACTCGGCCCGCGCCGACATCCAGACCAGACTTCCTCTGAACAGGGGCCCTCGGCCGCGGCGCCGGCATAGCGTTCCTCCGTGACAAAACCAGGCGGCAGCGGGGCCGCGGGAGGGACCTGGCCGATGGGATTCCGATTCGTCCATCGCGGCCCACCGCTTATCTTGCCCGAAAAGCACCGCGGAATGCCACAGGAGGCCACGGCCGCCAGGACTGCCACCGTCGCTCGAGCGCGGGGCCGTCAGCTTCGGGAGGCGGCTCCGTCAACCACCGCCAGAGCCGCATCAGGTCACATGCCGGGCTTTTCGCCGCCTGCTCCGCATCCATCCAGCCGCGAGGCCAACGGTCACGATCGTCGCGGGAACAGGCTCGGGCACCGCCGAGACCTTCATGTAGAGGCTCTGGGTAGACGGCCCACTCCAACCTGCCCCCCCGTTGCTGTAGGCCCCTGACGTGACAACATCCGTCGCCCCCCAGGCGAGATTGCCGTCGGAGGTAAACGGTGGGGTTCCAACAACCGTGAGGCTCGTGCCGGTCGCCACCAGGTAATAGGTGGTGCTCGCTCCCAGCGCCACACTCAAACCGGGGATGGTGAGCAGACTGGTGGAACTTCCCAGATTCTCGGCAAGTCCCGTGTAGATCGCAGCTCCCACCTGGTTGCCGGGGCTGCCCGAGCTGCCGCTCGAGTCCCAGATTTGAATCTGGTACTCCCCGCTCGTGCCGTTCAAATTCCGGAAACGGAGCGATACCTCACTGAGCACAGCGTCCGTCGCGGTCGTCGTGAAAGCCTGCGCGGCCAGCTGCGTGTTCGAGACGAAGTATTCCCCGTTCGGAGACCCGGCGGCGAGGTTGTCGAAAAGGATCACCTCAGCCCAGACCGCGGAACCGCACCAGGCGATCGCCAGTGCGGCAATCATGGCTTGAACCAATGGCTTTTCAGCCCGCGAGCAACCGGAGAACCGGAATAGCATCTCACTTCCTCCATGAACGTCG
>JBJOHE010000060.1:0-5128 GCA_046047895.1 Planctomycetota bacterium
CCTCAATGCCATTGGTGTCGAAGATGAGCGTGTCGGCGTTGGTGTTGAAGTCGGCGTTGTTCGCCGGGAGGGTCCCGCCCGTCCACGGGACGCGGACGAACTGGTAGGCCCCTTGCCCCAGGCTCAGCAGCGGCTCGTCGTCGAACAGCCAGACCTGGATCGTCGAGTTGCCACTGCCGCCGAAGATGCTCTGGCTGGCGTCGCGGATGCCGTAGATGTTCTCGGCTCCGTCGGCCCCGAGCGTCGCGGTGATCGACCGCGGTGCCTGCCAGGTGTCGTTGTTTCTGGGGGTAAAGGTGAGCACCACCGACTGGGTGTTGCGCACGTAGATCCGGCCGTCGCGGTAGAAGCTGTCACCGCCGGTGACGGCCAGGTCGTAGTCGACGCCCACGACGGCGGTGCCGCCGAGCGCGAGCGGAATGTCGATCAGCGGGGTGGAATTGCGGATGTCGACGTAGTCCCAGGGCACGTGCCGATCGAAGCTGATCGTCATCGTGGCGGTCTGACCATTTTCCGTGCCGTTGCGGGTGCCGCTGCTCAAGGGAGCGTCGAAGCCGGCGTTGAACTGCACGCCGGGCCGCCCCCACTCGGTGACGTAGTCGGACCACTTCCAATTGGCGTCGTCCCAGCCACCGCCGGGATTCATCGCCAGAAAATCCTGGTTGCCCTTGTTGTCGGGCTGGCGAGACGACCCCCAGGCCGTGTAGCCGACGTTGATTCCGGACTCACGGAAGATCACGTTGTTGTCGGGCAAGCCGTCGGCCGTGAACCAGAGCCAGCGTCCCTCCCAGGTGCCCATGTCGGTCGTGTCCGACCCCGCCAAGAAGGCTTCCTGCCGCAGCCCTCTGCCGCCCCAGTTGGGTTGGGTGCTGTCGCTCCGGCCGTTGGCGTACGACGCGATGAAGGAGTTCTCCTCCGACGAGGTGATCGCCGCCAGGCCGCCCGTCATGCCCAACTGAGGCAGGTAGGTCGACCGGGATTCACTTTGAGCGATGCCCCAATCCGTGTTCGCCTCCGTGACCGCGTAGTAGTGCCCATTGCCCCAGAACGGCTTGGCGTTCGCGGTGTTGGCGGCCAAGGCCAGCCGGGGTTCGAGCGACTGAAGATGGAGGCCCACGCGCGGAAGCCGCGACGGCCGGTTGGCGGGCCGGAGCCGCCGGCTGCGGCGCGCCAGCCGCGGCGGGACTCCCCTAAGCCGGGAAAAGATCTGCTGCAGGGGTGAGCGGGCCATCTGGTATGTTCCGAGGGTGATTTCGATGGCCTGCGGAACAGCCATGGCCCGCGACTAGAGCAGGCTTTCTATTTTTAGGCAATCCGGCGGTCTGCTCACCGTCCGCCAATGGGTTGCTCGACCGCCCACGCCAAGACCCCGATGCCCGATCGCGTTCGCCCCCCACGCCAGGCCCGCAGCATCGCCTCCACGAACAGAATGCTCGACGCGGCCGAGGCTCTATTTGCCGCCGGCGGAGCCGAGGCCGTCACGGTCGAGGCCGTGGTTCGCACGGCAGGCACGAGCGTCGGGTCCTTCTACGCCCGCTTCAGGGATCGTGCCGGGCTCCTGGCGGCGATGCACGGCCGGTTTCTTGAACGCATGCAAGAGGAGACCGTGGCCGCGGTCGCGGCGGCAGTTCGGGAACCGACGCTCGCGCGAGCCATCGGTGTGTTCGTGACTCGCGTGTTGTCGGCGGCCAGGCGGAATCGCGAGTCGATTCTGTTCTTCGTGGCGGTTTCTTCCACGGCTACTCCCTTGCGGAACCAGGGGCTCGCCGCCAACCCGGGCTTTGCGGGAGCCTTCGCGGCCGTGGTGCTGCCGTTTCGCGACCAGATCCCGCATCGCAACCCCGAGGCTGCCGTCGACGTGGCATTCCGGGTGCTGTTCGCGATCTTTCTTCAGCGGGCGATGTTCACGCCCAAGGAGGCGACCGGGAGGGCGATGTCCGATGCGGCATTGACCAGGGAGTTTGCCCGCTGCTTGGTGTCGTATCTCACGACGCCGATGTGATCCCGCGTTCCATGCGATCGCTGTTCCGAGTCGGCGGAGCTGGATCCGGGGCCCGACGGCCAGCCGGCTCCTGAGCCCGCAATGGGCGATGGCCGCGGCCGCTTCCCGACGGGGCTACCGCCACCGAAGCCCAAGCCGAGCGAGCCGCAGAAAGACGTGACACTGCTAGAATCGGGGGTCCGATTGCCCTTGTGCATCCGGCCCCGGCTTCCAGGAGAACCATGCGATTCATGTCTACGATCGGCCTGGCACTCTCGGGCGGCGGCTTTCGGGCTGCGCTCTACCATCTCGGTCTGATCCGCTATTTCCGCGACTCCGGTGCGCTGGAGCATGTGCAAGACATCGCCGCCGTCTCGGGCGGGAGCATCGTGGCGGCCCATCTCGTGCTCAACTGGGATCGCTACACCGGCGATGATGCGGCCTTCGCCGAGGCGGCGAATGAACTGATTCGGTTTGTGCAATTCGACCTCCGCAACCACATCGTCCGGCGGTTGCCGCTGACATTCCCGGTGCGGATCGCGGGCCGGTTCATCGGCAGCGACACGGCCGACCTGTCGCCAAACGCGATTCTGGAGCGTTATTACCGGGAGTTTCTCTACGGTGACCGGCGGCTGTTCGAGTTGCCCGAGCGGCCGGGCCTCCACATCCTCACCACGAACGTCAGCGACGGCACGCTTGCCGCCTTCAATCGCCGCGGGCTCCACATCCTGCGGCGAGAGCTCGGCACCCGGATCGAAGACCCCTTTCAGCACGTGCCCGGCACGATGTGCACGATCGCCAAAGCGGTGGGGGCCTCCTCGGCCTTCCCGGGCTTTTTCCCACCGGTCCGGGTGAATGCCGCCGACCTCGGCGTTGGGGAGGGCCAGTTTCCCGGCGAGTCGTTCACCGACGGTGGTGTGTACGACAACCTCGGCACGCGGGCCTTCACCTGGCTGCAGCGGCTGCACGACGTCAATTACGACCGGATCATCGTCAGCGACGCCGGCAAACCTTTTCAGATCCTCGGCCGGAATCCGATCGGCTTTCTCGCCCAGTCGCTGCGGGCCACCGACATCCTTTGGGATCGCGTCTGGCAGCTCGAGCGAGAGAACTTCGGCGATCAAAACGGCTTCTTCGTCGCCCCGATCACCCGCGTCGTCGATCCGGCGGAGGATCCCAACGCCCTCCACCCGGTGGTGCAGGCCCAAATCTCTTCGCTTCGCACCGACCTCGACCGGTTCAGTGACCTTGAGATCTCGGCGCTCGTGCGGCACGGCTACGAGGTGTCGAGGGCGACCCATCGCCACATCGCCGATCGCAGTGACGTGCCCATCCACGAGGGCCCATCCTGGGATCCGTTTCCCGGCCGCCACGCCCTCGACCAGGTGGTCGGCGGCGGGACGCTGCCTCGCCAGTCGACCGCCCGGACCGCAGGCACCTGCCCTGTGGCGAAGGTGGCCGACACCCTCAAGGCCGGCAGCCAGCGGCGGGTGTGGAGCACGCTCCTGAGTAGCCGCGACTGGCCGAGCTACATCTACGCGGTGCTCGGGCTGATCGTGCTCGTGCTGCTCCCGATCCGATTTTGGCAGATCCACCGTCACGCTGAACTGCTCACCGGGGTGATCAATTCGATCGCCGAGGGTGACCCAGATATCCGGCTCGTGCTCGACTTGGTCGACGGGGATCCGTCGACCAACTGGAAGCCGGTGACGATCAAGTCGGCGTCGGAGCCCACCCCCCAATCGGACTTCAAGGGAGTCGACATCCTCTCGTTCAGCCGCATCATGGATCTCCGCGAGGCCGATCCCCGCAACCAGGAGCAGGTGAGGACGCGGGATCGGATGATGCTCCGTTTCGACGACACGGCCGAGGCCCGACGGCATGTGGTGTTTCACACGTCCCTGCCGACCTCCGACATCACGTTCCGGCAGCCGCCTGGCCAGCCGCCAATCGAGATCCGTCGCGTGCAGCCGGCCGATGCGGAACCCTATCTGGAGATTCACCTCGACCTCTCTGGAATGCCGGCGGGCGAGCCGGCTACGCTCGAACTCGCTTCGCTGATGAAGTCGCCGATTCTGGCAAGTGGAAGGATGCCCCTTGATCTCATTTCGCCGGCCGACCTGCTCACCGTATGGCTGCTGTTCCCCGAAGACCATCCCTATCGCACCTATCGGCTGCTGCGGTATCCGGAGGGCGAGCCCGATGCGGCCCAGCCGATGATGCCGCGGTATACGATCGACCATCCCTACGGCGCCCTGATCGGCTGGTCGCTGATCAATCCCACCAAGGGCATGGTCTACGAGTGCCGGTGGACGCCCTGAGTGGCCGCTTGCCGTAGGGCTCAGGCCCGGGCCTGTTCCCAGGCGGCTCGCCACTCCTGCCAGTCGAGGCTGGCGACCGGAAGGGATTCAGCCGCGCCCTCCCGGTCTCGCGCGGAGAAGTCGGCCCCGCACATCGCGTCGAGCCCGTCGAGCGCAAGCGTCAAGAGCCGCAGCCGGTCGGCGGGCAGGTTGGCCCCCAACGCGGGGAGCGAACGGCGGGCCGTGAGGGTGCCACCGGATTGAACCAGGTCGATCCGCAACTGCTCCGGCCCGAACTCAGCCGCGGCGATCAGGATCGTCACGCGGTTGGTCGCGAGCCGCACGTCTTCCACCCGCAGGTCCGTCTCGCCGAACCGCGACCGCCGCAGCAGCCCGAGGCATTCGTCATCGACGAAGGCGGCGATGTCGTGGCCCAGTTCCGTCAGCTGCTCGGAAGCCCGCGGCAAGGTACCGCCGGCGGCCTTGCCTCGCAGCTGCCGTCGCAGCCGGGCGAAGAGCTTGGGAATCGTCCCGGAATGAAACCCGGGCACCAGCAGCCGCCGCATCGTTTCGCCGTGGTGGCCCACCTGCACGGGCTCGAGCACCCGGGGCCGATTGGCCGCGTAGAGCCGCCAGTTTTCCTTGAGCTCCCAGGCTAGGAAGCCGAACACGCCGGGCGTGGCGGTGGAGAAGAACGTGACGAGCGTGAGCGCGAGCCGACGTTCGAGTCCAGTCGCGGCGGTCAGGCTCGAGGCCACCATCGGAATCATCGGCACGAGGAGCTTGTGGGAGACCGTGACCACCGGGAAGTGTTTGATCGGGTTGAGCTGCGGCTCGATCAGGAGCG